>CALQIT020000009.1 GCA_943330705.2 Streptomyces griseus | reverse complement strand
TCACCATGATCTGGATTCTTAGTCAAAAAGGTCGCCTGCCGATCTAGGGACAACTGATCTTCAGCAGAGATCACTTTGCGAATAATCAGCGGATCAACTGCAGGACCATAGCTTGAGTAAATTGCTTTGAGTCCGAGCTCGTGCAGATTGTTCTTTCCAAAAGGCATCATGAGGCCATTGGCAGGCGCGTGGTAGGGAGCTAATAGATGTTTAGTGGCACTTTTGCCCATAGGCTTGTAGACCTCAATAAGTACCTCATTACTGCGAATTTGGGTCATGCCGCCCATTTGCAGGGCAGGTGTATAGAACAGCGACACTCCCAGGTAACTCAAACCTCGAATGACCTCTTGCTTATTTAAGAAAACATTAGTGCATTCCATTGCTTGGGCTCTGTCAGGTAAGGGCAGAAAAGTGCTAACAAGCAAAAATAGTGCAGATGTAAAAGCCCTTGTGGTCATGGACCGGAATGCTGCAAAATTAGTACCGCGGGTTGAGCACTAAAATGGTCGATGTATTTCAAAGATTACTATCCAGAATATATTTTATTCGAATCTAAAAGGTGTAGTGACTGGGTCTTAATTACTGACCAACCCGAATGAGTTTTGTAAGACAAGGGATCTAGAAGCATCTAAATGGAATATAAGTGATCAAAGGCTCAAATCAATTCTTTCCAGAGGTACGCATTTTAGAATACCCAATGACTTAGCCCCTATCCAAGTTTTCGGACAAACAAAGTACGTGCCATTGCCAGATGCAGGCAATTTGAGATCAAGAATCCGATTGGTCGCGATAGGTTATCGGTTTTGCATAAGAAAGTTGATTATTTTCGCTTGTTCCGTGGCGGACGGATTCTCTTTCTTCAAGATTTCAGTCATTGCCGCTCTTTCTTGAGTTGGAATCGAAATACCTTTTTTGCGCATAGCTGCCTGAGCAAGGGCACTATAGTTTTCAGCAAACCAACGGTAGTAAATGTGCACGATAGCTTTGGTCAGTGTGGGTATGTCCGCATCGGTTTTGTTTATATGCTTCAAAAAGCTTTTATAGCTTGGTTCACTTTCGAAAACAGAAAAAGTAGGTCTTTTTCGCACATCTTCAAGCGCACGTAGCGCCGCAAGTTCGGCATGCTCATTGGCCTGAATCTTAAGCTTACTTTCTTTGATATTAAATACTCTTGCTGGCGGAAAGGTTCGCTTAAAATCTATCAATTCAAGCTCAGGGATAAGAACTTCCGATTCTCCCGAGTTTCGCTGAATAAGAAACTGACCTGGTTGAACTTCGCTGAAAACGATGCCTGATATTGAATTTAGCCAATCAGCAATATAGAATTTTCCATGTTCGTTGACGATGAAGGAAGGCGCTTCGCCCCATCTGGGATGTCCAGTATAGATAAAAATAGAACCACCGTCTGATAACAACTCTAGGTATTTTAAAATGACGATATCTGGCCTAGAGGAGTAGCTAAAAGCTCCCATAACATCAGTGATGACAGCGGCTTTTGGTAATTCATTGGCTCGGTACTCTTCAAAAAAACGACCAAAGTGTGACGAATATTGAGGACTATATTTTTCAAGTTCGATTTGCCGTGCCAAAGACGGCCCTTCATAAGCAAGATTGACAACCCTTCCGCTTCCGCCTTGCCGAATGTAGTCTTGAAGTGCGTAAGCTTGTCCCCCTCCGCCATCGAGCCAGTATTGGTCTTTGGTCAGCGACTGTATTGCCTGTGTAAACGAGCTGTCCAAGTGCTGCTTATAGTTTAAAAGATCGCGGTCTGTCTTAAAATTATTGTTGGATGCACTTAAAAATTCTTTGAGTTTTTCGGTAATATCGAATTTGTCATGCGGGCTCTGTCCAGAAAATACGACCTTGCAGTTTTGCGCGAAAACAAAAGAGTGAAGACCGAAGACGATTAAAAATGCGAGGAGGCCGTGTCGAATTTTCATAACCATAACTAAGATCCCTGCACCAACTGTGCCAAGAATTTGATTTCGACGCGGTAAATCCGCGAGATCAAGAAGCGGACTCTTTGAAAAAATGCAAATACAAGAATCTCTAACTAGCAATTGAAAAATCCTATTTTATGATCGTGCCTTGCGAACTATATTTTTCAACACTTGTTCCGATCAAAAAAGTGAATTTGGTCTTTTGTTGTCTTCCTTAAAGGATCAAAGGCCGCGGCTTCACTGCGCTTTTTCAAAACGATTGAGCAGAAACGTTTTAATAATAGATCATTTCCAACCTGTCCGACTTCAATCTATTGACTGGATAGCTTTTTGACAATAGTTAGCAAAGAATGTCCAGAAAGTATCACTGTAAAAAATTTAGACATCATTCAACAGGTCCCAGTTTTCGTTTTTCCTGAAACTTTTAGCACTGTCTTATCTCATACAGTGCTGATTCCAAATAAAGTTGAAGCACGAAAATTTTTCAGTAGCTGGCACAGATTTAGCAGTGTTTTTTAAAAAGCAGACAATCACGTTCGTTACTGACTTTTAAATATGGAAAGATTTGTATAAACGAATGAAATTCAAAGGAAGGGAATATTGTGAAAAACATAAGCGGAATCCATGTGCTTACTACTCTTTTAGTTATAGTATTTTTTGGCGGGAGAGTCGATGCAATTTCTAAAAACTGTATTGAGATATTTTCTCCTTTAAAATTAGAAATATTTACGAATGCTTATCACGCAGCGCAAAAGTTAAATAGTAGGCCGGCCCTCAGGAGCGGACGAGATTACCCTCAAAGCGTCCAACCATTAAGCGCACCAAGACTACGTGCAATCGATAAAACCTTGCATCAATTGGCATTGAAAGTAGCTCGTTATTCTCGTCAGGTAATTACATATGCGCAAAGTCGTGTTACGGATACGAGTGGAATAAGTCCAATAGTACCTTGGGAATATGAAGGGACTTATGTGCAACAAAGAATCCGTGAAGACGTGGCGAATTCCTTCCAAAAACTTCGCATCGATTTAGACTTCAATGAGCAACAGGATCTTGTAAATAAACTGACCCTAATGGCTATTCAAGGCCCTCTCAGAAGCACCGTCTCGCTTAGCGATGTCAACGTCGCTATTAATAAATTTGTTGTTGATCGATGGGTTTGGGTAGATCAGCAGTAACTGACTTTGGACAGCTTGGGCGGTAATACTCTCTAAACGTTCCACCGGCTGGAACGCCTCAAGCATATACAGTTGAGGAGTTGAAACTTATGGAGATATTTAATGCCCTATTGAATTTGAAGCGGCTATGGCATAAATGCACTGTCCAAGCTTTAGACAAGCGGAAAGCCATTTTCTTTTTGCTTCTAATCCTGCCTGCAATACTCAATGCTGGTAAAGACACTGTTAGCTCACAAGATTTAGTGAATATTGAAGTTACAAGAGGAGGAAATGGGATATTTCGTGTCGTCTTCTTCTCCGGGGTGAGGTTTGCTGACGGGCTGGGCGATCTGACTTTAAATAAATACCTGATTCAACAGCAGATAAAACTTCTTCAAAAGCGTTATGGAAATCGCATTGAAGTTCATATTGTTTTTCTTAACGAGCCTAAGGGCGATCATTCGACCCCATTTAAAGAACGTGAGGCTGTAAAGGTTCTATATACAGAGCCTGTCTTTTCCACAGCGCTTAAGGCGCTAGATGCGAACAAAGGTAAAACCATCTTTAATATCAAAGAAAATCTGTATTTTTGGAGTGAAAAGCAATTTCATAAATTCATTGAGCTTAACCCTGGGCAAATGGATCTTGGTTTTATGGCTTCAGAAGCCTCGAGGACTGTTCCGCAGGATTCTCGCTATCATCTTCCAACATGGATTGGTGAAAATATGAATGTGATTCGCCTTCTTGAGTATAGTTATGGCAATGAGGACTACCGGCGTACCTATCGAAATGGAATGACAGTCATGGAGTGGCAAAGTGAAAGTCAATTTACACCAAAAACTATCGATGCTTCCGTCGAAACGGGACCTGAGGCACAAGGAATTATTTTTGATTTACAAAATGAAGTCTTAGATAAAAGTGAGCTTTTACAGCTGATAAAAAAAGATCTCATTTACGAGCAGGGAAGATTCACTGTTTTTAACTGGGGAGCGGCACCTGACGTCAATGGAATTATGAACACAGATCCTTACTTTGTGGTCAGTCGAACCAATAGAATTGACGATCTATTAAAACCTAAATTGACGGCATCAGTTCCTTTGTTGATGGCTTTTTATCATTGGTTAGAACTTGGCCATAAATCTGATCGTGGATATGTTGTTTTTACTAATGGCGAAGCTTTTAACGCTCGAGAGGCCGAAGAGGCACTGCTGATATCTCTGAGTAAGTCCTTTAAAAACCTTCACGAGGGTCAGGTTGAATCGTTGAAAAAGCAATGGCGCGTATTCATAGGACAGAAAGCACTATTTCTTCATCCTGGAAAAAAATCTTTATCTACCAAAGAGCTTAGAAGTTTTTTTTCGCCAAAGAATGATGCCTTGTTTGTTGAGATCGGTGGATTTGGCACGCTGACTGATGCTTTTTCGGTAGGCATGTTTCCCTTGATTGTAGAAAGAGACTATCATTCTGAGTTTGTCGGGCGTTTATCTGAAAAGGTTTCTGAAATTGGTGAAAAAGTTGAACCCGGATCAGGCGTTTTAGTTCAGGAATTCATGAATCTGGCAGCCTCAGTTTCCTGTTATAGTGATTTGGTTCGACTTATAAATTTAAAGAATCAGTTAAATAAAGTATTCGGAACTATAGTCAAGACGCTCAAAAAAGAAATAAATCTGAATACATTTGTCGGGAGTGCTATTGAAATTTTCCGTAAAGCCAAAGATCTGGATCCAAACTCACCAAGAAAAGGCTTAACACAATTGATCAGACAGACACCACAGCTCAAGAACAATAACTTTCTTAAAGAGCTTCTCAGAGATTCCTGGGCTTCCGAAGTTCGTATGCCCTTATTGCCCATAGAGTGCAAAGCCATATTTTAATTGAATAATCCAATTGAGCAGATCCAGCCCTAAGTCCATTCAGCTCATCAAATGCTATGACGATTAAAGATCATGTTAAATGTGATGACTTTATTTTTCGTTTTTATATCGACTGAGAGCTTGGCTCAAACTCTCAATGTAGAACCTAACAACATCGAAGTTAGTTACAAAAAAAATTCCGGCCTTAGGGGTACGACTCAAATGATAATTAAGTCTGATGGATACACTGTGCTCAGTCGAGAAGACAATGGAAATCCTGAAAGTGAATTTGGGCCGATTATTAATCAAGTAATTTTGTCGGCCAAGCAGCAAGGGAAAAAAGTTACCATTGATCTTAACAAATTGAATCAATTTTCTAGCGGCATGCCCTTAGACATGGCAAAAAAACTAAAAGAAAGCCTAACTGTTTCTACCCAATCAAGCCAGTCATCGTGTGAAAAAACCGTGAACGACATCAGTGAAATTTTCCACTCCGGCGAGTCAGAAGACTCCAAGAGAAAGAAAATCAGCGAAAAACTCAGTTCACATTTTACTGCGGGCTATAGCAAAGCTCCAGCCGGAGCAAAATAAACGTCTATATAGGCGATTGTTCTTTCAGCCAAGACTCAAGGATTTGAAATTCATTTTGCAGGTGCTGTCGCAAGCGTACCATCCAAACACCGTATTTCTCTTGTGTGAAGCGAAGCCCGTCAATGATCCTAAGTTTTCCGGTGGATAGCTCATCCTGAATAGCATAGTTCGGCAGCAAGGCCCAGCCGACGCTAGCAACGCAGGCGGCACGGGCCGAGGCGATGTCGTTAGTTGCCAGAGTCGTGTAGCTAGTTTTGAAGTCTACTGCAATAATTCGATGAGGACTCAAGCGGTGGCAGTATATATGCGGTAAATTTGCCAAGGCTTTTCGATCTATGGCTAGGATGGAATGCGTTTTAAAAAATACCGGAGAGGCCACCGCAGAAATTTCTTCATTGTAGCAGTGCCTGAACTGAATATCGGGACTCCAAGGCCTTCCACAATCCAAACCAATTTCAATTTCCCCAGCTAACAGGGCGTCTTCAACACCGTTCTCATAGGTTGTTAGGGATAAAGCACAGGGTCCCAATAGTTTTTGCAGTTGGGGAATTTTCTGGGCAACGACTTTAGAGGCAAATTCGCGATTGGTGCCAATTCTCAACTGCTTTTCGCGATTAAGAATCGAATTTTGTACCCTAATGAAATCTCGCGATAGCTGAAGAATCTTAACCCCGGACGGGCTAAGCTTCCAACGTCCCGAGGCTTTGACCAGGACGTCGGCTTTCGCTGATATTTTCTTGAGTTGCCTCGAGATAACAGTGCCATCCTTAGCCAAGGTTCTCGCTAGCAGCTCAATAGAGGGGTTCTTTTCAAACTCCATCAGTAAATGGATATCCGTATCACTTAAGAGCAACTTTTCCATAATCATAAGTTAGGCAATAGATGCATAGTTTAACAAGTTGCATAGCGTTATATGCAGTTTACTAAATACATACTGGCTTGTAGGATCCGTCACAACTAGGAGGTTCTAATGAACAAGTTAATGATAGTAATAGGCTGCGTAATGATGTCGGCTCAGGCCATGGCTCTATTCAGTGGGATATACGAGGCGAGTTCGCAAGATGGGCAAGTCCGCTATCAGATTGAGATTAAAAGGCAGGGTTTGAATCAGCAGGTTCTGGAAATTCGTCCAGTCAAGCCGGTAGTAAAATATGTTATGGGTGAGTACCAGGTTGTAGCAACAACCATTGGTGGTCGTGGAACCACTAGGGATGGAATGGAAAGCGGACGATTGATAGCTATTGCAAAAGGAGAAAATGTTCCCGTGCTGAGCCATTACAGCAGACCTCTTTCCAAGAGGGATTTATTGGATGTTCTGACCCTTAATGGGAAAACAATTCGCTTCCTAGGGAGCCAAAAACCCCTAACCTCAAATGCTTTTGCCGATCTTAAAGAAGAGGGAAGGGCTTTCGGAGATCGTTTTGGAAACAGTCAATACGAAATTCTAGAAAAAACTCGAGAATGTGGCTATGGCGACTTCAAGCCGAGTGAACTCGGCAACGCCATTGCGTTGAATAGCATCGCAACCATTCAGCCTTCAACTGAGAACTTTAGGATCTATCTGGGCTGGACGCACGCAGGTCACAATCAAAAGTACTTTGCAGTAGGTACGATTGGAACAGTGTCTCCTACAACGAAAGGCGTGGATGGCCGGTACTTGTCTGCTACTGAATTTCGCTACCGAGCCTCACAGCTGTCCGGAAACGGCCATGATGAAAAGGCACCAATAGTTGTTACCGAAGACGACTTTAAGATCGCAAGCTCAGGTATTGTTACCTATACGAAGAAGGTATCCGGACAAGTAACCCTCGTCTGCCACTACAAGCGCATATCCCGTTGAGAAACACCACTTTTGTGAGCTTATTAGGAGACTCGCTATGAGCATTTCAATTAGAAATCTTAGGAAGATCGGCCTGATCACTGGCCTGATCACTGGCCTCATTTTTTCATCTTTCGCCCGAGCGGAGATTTTAGCGAAATGTTTGAACAGGCAATCGACGGGAGATTCAAGATTTGAATTGGCATTTCAGCGATCCGCTGAAGGCAAAGGCGGCAAGTCATTTCGAGTCTCTGATGCAACTCTTGGCATAGCGCTTAGCGTTCCGTACCACGAGGAAATCAGTTCAGTGTCCGAGTTTGCAGCTGGCTCAAGGATGCTTCGATTTCATGGATATTACCGATTTCCCGAAAGCCAGTGGAATCAACCGCTCGAGTTCCTAACCATTGACCCGCCGGTTGTAGAAGTCATCTTGTACAAGCAAGACGGGCAATGGCGAATTGGCCTCAGTTTTTACGGTGGGGATTATCCATCGGAGTTAGATACTTGGTTCAGCGGTTGCGAATTGAGTGAGGACCTTTTGAGGCAGCTCCCTGAGCCTAGGAATGGAAAAGTTATCCCATCAATGAAGGCGGGATTCAGTCAGATTGTACCGCTTTGAGGCTGTTTTATATGAATCAGTTTGCAAGGCAAGGTTTATGGAATGAGCCCCAGATTTGAGCGAGCGTCTATTGCAGCCATCGAGGACCCAAAAGTGATTAAGAAAAATCTTGGAGCACATGGGGCTATCAACAAAGCCTCCGCCACTGCATCCAGTCCGTGGCCCACCAAAGCATAAACATCATTTCGAAGATAAATACTTCCAGCAGCACTTCGAAATAAAGTTCAACAATTTTAACAACAACGGTAAGGAAATTCGACAGCCTATCTAGCTGAGTACGCAGGTAAAGCGCTGACCAGTGAGTTCTTTCACACTGTGCGGCATTATAAGCAGAGAAAGTTACCTTAGCTGATTGAACATTTCTATGATAGCCCGGTGCCGAGTTGATCTTTGAATTTCGCTGCGAAATATTAAAGCAATTTTAGCTCGGTAGTAATTGGGGCTTATTTGGTGGTTTAATTTATAGCGATGAGCAATGGGCCTTGGCAGCAACGCTGCCGACTGCGCCATTCGCCCCGAAAGCTCTGCTAATACCTCGTAATCGGCAATAGACTCTAGACTGCAGTGCCTTAGCTTTCTGAGAATCCGATTTAGAAGCTGCATTTCTGGGTTATAAAAAACTCGTTTCAGCGAGCTCAACGAAATCTTGCTACTTGTGAATAGCCCCACATCTTCTTCCAGGCAGGAATGAATCACCAGTCCATTTAAAGGCAGAGGATTGGCAACAAATCCATAGTCCAGATTTCCTGAAGCGACCATGCGAGAAATCTCTAAGGAGGTCGCAAAAGTAAGATCCATGCTGAGCGCCGGATACTTGTTATAGAGGCTAGAAATAACGGGTGGCAGATAATTCAGCGCCAGAATCCTGTGAGCTCCTAGTTGCACACGTCCGCTGACTTCCTCTTGCTGTTGCAGGGCTTGATGCACTTTCTCGGACAACTGAGCTTGCGCGTGAGAAAGATTCCGAAACAGCAACTCCCCCGTTTGCGTTAGCTTGACCCCCCTATTGCTGCGCTGGGATAGGCGCACATCCAGGTTGCGTTCAAGTCTTTGCAAATACTTAGTCACACTGGGTTGGGGCAGCCGCAACGCGGAAGCAGCTTTGGAAAGGCTTCCAGTTCGGGCGATCTCGATAAAGCATTTCCATTCTACGGTAATCAGATCCATTTATTTGACTTTCATTATTGATATTCTATTTTGATATATCCATTATACATTCATAATATTATATTGGAATATAAAAAAAAGCTATAACGACCTCACCTTGAAGGAGGTTTTTATGACTAATGGAAAAATTTTATTAACTACAACTTTGATTTGGCTGGCAACCTCTGTGGCCGCAGCGAATCCCTACCCAGCTCTCTCTCAGCCCCCGCAAAAACCAGTCGCACTATTGAAATCGGTGATTGTTCAAGGACAAGCCCTTTTGGCAAGTTCGTTTGCCCAGACACTTTACGTGTTCGATCCGGATCAAGCCGCTGCAAAACCCAGTTGTGCTGGAACTTGCGCAGAAAAGTGGCCACCGCTTATTCTCAGCGACGCCGAAGGTAAAACACTGCGGGCTCCCTATGCGGTTGTCGCTCGTGACAACGGGCTTAATCAAGTCACTTACCAAGGGCGTCCCGTCTACACTTTTTTTCTGGACCGAGTTCCTGGCGATATCAAAGGCGATGGCCTGGGTGGAGTTTGGCACATCATTAAGTTGAATTAGTTCCGCCTATATTTTTGTGTCCGATGCCTTTTGTTTGGTAGGGAGTTAGTTATGGATCCGTTAGTCGCGCTGAGTATGGGGATTGTCGCTGGAATTTCTCCTTCGCCTCACAGCTTCTATCTTACCCACGTAAGTCTGCAAGATCGCCGGGAAGGATTGAAGGTTTTGATCGGAGGAGTCCTGGCAGATATTTTGATCATTCAAATATCCGCCCTGATGTTAGCGGGAGCGATTCAAGCTTGGGCCCACGAAATCACGATGGTTGGTAATGGATTTCTTTTCATTATCGCTTATCGGTTGTTCATTCGCCGCTCCTGTATTCGACAGCCTTTACTGGCCCCTCCCGAAAACCGAGGGGCCTCTTATGCCAAGGGATTTGTAATTCAATTGGTGAACCCGAATCCTTATTTCTTTTGGGCTTGCATATTTTTTCCACGGACTATTCACTTGGGAAAACTGCAGACGCTGACGGCAGGATTGCTATTTTTGATATTCACTTATTTGATTAAGTGGTTTGTCTTTGGAGGGACGGCCCAAAAAATCCCAACGGGTCTTCGCCTCAATGTCGCACGCAGTGCTTTTCTGATATTTATTGCAGGCTATTTCTATAAAATGTGGATGCCATAGGCCTTTTCTCTATTTCATCTACGGACACCTAGGTCCGATAGGCGGCTTGAAGTTTTTTTAGTTGCCGGTCCTCCAGAATCACCAAAATCTAAATGGGCGTCGTTGTTGCTAGATGGAATAGTTAAAAGTTGTGGCAATTCTGGCCAAGGCAAAGACTGGCCCGTAGCCATCGTCAGGCTGATGCCAACGGAAGCGCCGCCTTCCGTATTTTCTTCCTTACGCCCATTTCCACCAAAAAAAATGAACTCTCCGTCTTCGACAGCATTTTTGGAAATTTCGGCAATTTCTGCATCTGTTGAGTCTTCAAGCTCGAACAATGCAAGGTCGAAGAGTCCATTCTGTTGAACCTGTAGGTTAATATTTTTTGTAAAATCAATTTTTTCGCTCCAGCTGGGATGGATTCACATTCTAGATATTCGTGGAGTTTCGATTCCCTTGTAGGTTCTTAGGAATATTTTTTTAGACTCCGAAATCAACTCTTGGCAGTTCGAATTCCAACTTGACCTTGCTAAACAATGAGCAGCGGTTAAGTAGGTTTTGTGGCCAATTTTGGCAGCCAATCGGTCATTTACTGAATTGGCAACTAGGCTAGCGACCTTACCTTGAGTATCTCGCTCCTTATCACGATAAATCATAAGTGTTGAGACGTTGGCGTAAGCGTGACGTATCGACGTCACATCATTAGTTGACATTAAGCATTGCGCCATGAGCCGAGAAGGACCACAGCTAATCAAATCTTGACGCCAAGCAAGGTTGCGCGATGTTCAAATTGCCCCCATGCCACGCTTAAATTGCGCATTTGGCAATTGGTGGAGAAACTCAGGCGGGTTGAGTAGGCTTTGCAATAGTGAAGAGGGAAATAGATGTTGTACAGATGTAAAGATATTTATCAGGAACCAGCCAGTAGGAATGAAAAATTGATTTCTGTAAGGCACTCACAGTTAATGGAGTTTCTCCCGAATCGCCTGGCCGACTTTCTGGTAAATTGTCAGTACTTCAGATCGGCCGAGTCCCATACTCAAGATTATTTGTCGAAATTGAGAGGTGTTGAGAGACACCTTTTCATTTTGGACATAATGAGCTTTTACTTAAAAAACAGTTCCGATTTTCACATCCGGAAAAATCCAGTATGCGGAGTGGTTTCTGACGTTCTTAAAATTTTATTTAAGAAAGGATTACTAGAAGAACAGTCCGAATTCGTCGGGTCACTTCAAAATGAGTCAGATCCGCAGTCTGGTAAAATTAGCGTCGTTGGCATTCCAACTCTTAGCCGCAGCCAAAGCCTTATCAGGGGGCTTCAGAGTTTTGTAGCTAACGCACAAAAGCACAATAAAAGTGTAGAGTTTGTGGTTTATGACGATTCGCAAAAGTCTGACATCCCGAATCAGATTTATGCAAATATCGACTGCAATCGGGCCTCGATTAAATACGTGGGAAGGCAGGAAAAAAGGAAGTTTGCTGAAAAAATTGTTTTGGCAGGAATCCCTTCAGATATCGTTGATTTTTGCCTTTTTGGGACGGAGGGGGCGAAAACCTACGGTGCCAACCGAAACGCTTTTCTGTTAGACACAGTGGGGAAGCTCGCCTTCAGTGCGGACGACGATGTAATTTGCCGTACAGGCAAGTGTCCCCAAAGTCGGAACTCACTTAAAGTTGATGTCCAAGGCAACTTGCATGAGATCAGATATTTCCCGGATCAGGAGTCTGCGGTCGATAGTATCGAATTTGAAGATAGGGATGTTTTGGGTCTTCATGAAGAAGTGCTTGGCAAGCAAGTCAGTGCGGTTATTCAAAATCATCTGAGGCATGGTGACTCTGTGAATTTTGATGACCTTGGTTTACGATGGTCGAGCTCAATTTCTGCGGGCGACTCGAGAGTGACGGTTTCCATGAACTCCTTAGTTGGCGACAGCGGATCTGCAGTGAACTCGGCCATCTGGGGGTTAACTGGAGAAGGGCGAGCGCGCCTACTTAGCTCCGAAAATCATTTCAATGAAATGAGGTCGAGCCGAAATGTACTGAAATCGGTGAAAGAGCTTACGATACATCCGGCCACTGGGATGATGTCCACCTTCTTTGGCTTAGATCACCGAGAGCTTCTTCCACCATTTTTTCCTATTCACAGAAATGAGGATGCCCTCTTTGGGCGAATGCTGTCGGCATGTTGCAGCCAAGCCTCTTTCGCCCAATTACCATGGGCGCTCGTTCATGCCCCAATGGAAACGCGCAATACAACGACAACGCTTAGAACGACTTCTCTGGTCTATATGGAGGAAATTATCTTTCAAATTTTGAAAAGATCTTCGTCAGCATTTTTACCGGGTCAAGATACCATTTCTAAGATATCCATTTTTTCTGAGAATTTAAATTCTGTTTCTCAGTATCCGGACCACGAGCTAAATGATATCTTGTTGCGGACCGGCCGGCGAAGAACTGTCGAGTCAATACAGACTCTCGAAGCGGCTCTCGAAGAGAAAGCGCCCTCATTTTTCAAAAGATTCGTGCAAGAGCAGCTCATGGCAAATCGTAATCTTTTGCAAAGCAAGTCATATCGGGTGTACCAAGAACCGGTTGAGAAAATGACTGAAGGCTTGGCTCTTGATCATTTAAAGAGACAGTTGTTTCTTTATGCGCGCCTATTAAAATACTGGCCTCAGATGTGTCAAATTGCGAAGGGGTTGCGCTCTCAAGGAGAGGGCTTAGGATTTCAGATTAAAAACAAGAGGTAGGAGTGCTACCTCTTGTTAAACGATCTAATAAATGGTCCCGCTACGGGTTGCATGTGATGTCTGACGAACTGAAAAAACCATGGCATCCAGCACTTGTGGACTGTTCCGAACAACCGCTAAGCGCTTGCCCCGTGAGAGTGCATTTATCCACAGCACTGCAACTGCTGCCGTCCGCTTGTTCCATGCAGATTGGAAAAGAGTTTCCTGGATACGCGCATGCACATATGTGGCTGCCTGCCGCATTTGCATCAGAGACTACTGCCAGGGTTGACGATAAGCCGCTTACAGCAAAGAGTAAAAGTGCCCTGGATTTTTTACCTAAAGATAATTTCATGATACCTCCTATTTGGGTTGTTGGAATCGCTATAAGTTTGAATGGAATTACCGTTTTTGTCACTGCCATTAGCGATTCTTGCGGCTAGCCCATGATTTTAGTCTAGCTGCAACTTTCAATTCTCCCTGTCCATGGATAAAAACTCATCCGACAATTAAATATGCTTTCAAACACAGGTTGGATTGTTATGCCGTATGAAATGAGTTTCTGCAAAATCGATTGTGCGGATCGTAAAACATACCAAGGTATTGGTAATGCCAAAGAGAGTAGAGTTGAAGTGCCGTACCGTGTCCACGGCAGTCAGGAAAATGTGCCAAAAATTCAGTCCCAATTGCCTCAAGGACGTCTACAAAAACAAATAGTACATTGAATTCTTCATCTTTTTGGCAACCACTGAGTTTTCCCAACCAGCTGCTGATTGACAAACAGCATGCTGACCAACCCATGCCGACGGCTGTTAAGAGCGTCATTTTGAAGGTCCGCCAGGACCGCAACAATAGCGCCAGTCATCAGCAAAATACCGATCGCTCTGAACAGGATCACAAATGCCTTTAAGGTTAAGGATTCCATAAATGTCTCCTTGTGCCAGAAAAGAAGACCTTCCTTTTCTAAGGAAGTCCAGTTTCAACAGGCGACTGCCAATGCCGTCGACTTTAGATGTCAATGGTGAGGCTTTAGGTACAGGGCAATTATGGCAATGACTCCACCTCGCCAGTGTCCACATTTTTAACCTTGTTTCGTTTTGAAAGAACATACTGCAGGTTTGTCGGAGAGATATCGAGTTTCTTTGCAGCCTCAGCTTTGCTTACAGATGAACCAATGACTTCAAGTACATAACCAAGCTTCATGGCCTCCAGATTTTCTTCAAATTCCTTTAACGTCCTTAAGGAATTGGTCGGCTCAGATTTGGCAAAGAATTTTGGATCCAATTGCTCAACCATCACAATCCCGTCCTCGGATCTCAGCAGATGGCCCTCCACCATGTTTTCAAGCTCTCGAATATTTCCAGGCCAAGGATATCTTTCTAAATGCTTAAGCACCGCCCGCTGAAACCTTTTCTGGACTCCAATCTTCTCACTGACTTTTTTGGAAAAAAAATCAACGAGTGGCTCAATGTCTTCTGGACGTTCGCGAAGAGGCGGGTTCTTAATAACAAGGGTGTTGAGCCGATATAACAAGTCCTCGCGAAATTTCCCCTCCTTAACCATTTTTTCCAAATTCCTGTGGGTGGCCGCAATCACGCGGACATCGACCTTAACGCCGGACCTTGCACCCACCGGATCAACCGTACGCTCCTGAAGAACGCGAAGAAGTTTCGCCTGAACATCCGACGCTAGCTCGCCGATTTCATCTAAGAAAATTGTACCCCCGCTAGCCAATTTAAATTTTCCGTCCTGATCATTGACGGCACCTGTAAATGATCCTTTTACATGACCAAAGAGAGTTGACTCGACAAGTCCTTGGGGAATGGCGGCGCAGTTGACCGCGACAAATCTATGTTGTGCTCTGGGGCCTTTTTTATGAATGGCCTGTGCGATGAGTTCCTTGCCGCTTCCGGTCTCTCCCTGAATCAGAACCGTGCTGTTGACCGAGGCATACATTTCGATTTCTTTTACAATTTTTTCAATGGAGCTAGAGCGAGCTACAAATCCGAACTCAGCATTGCGTTTCAAGACTTCCTGCTCCCCTAAGGAATCTGACGAAATTGTTCTATAAACGGCCTCAAATTTGTCGCAATAAAGCTTCACCTTCTCAAGTAAAACTTCATTGTCAGCACTTTTCTCCAGAAAATCGACGGCGCCAGCTCTAAAGTTCTCAACCGCTGTGTCCTTAGAATCATCCATGGTGTATGACAAAATTTGCTGCCGAGGCTTCAGCTTTTTAATCTCGGAGATGACTGCCGCTCCATTCATTTCTGGCATATGATAGTCCATCAAAATCAAAGCAAACTCAAATTGATGACTCTTTTTTGCCAAATCAATGGCCTGCTTGCCGCTACCGACCGTTTTGACATCGTATCCGTGAAGATCAAGTAGCATCTTCGTCGACTCCAGATTGTCTTTATCATCATCGACAAGCAGAATTTTGTACTTCATATGAAAATCCTCTGGTTGAAGGAATTGACACTCGAAACTCGGTACCTTGGTTAACAGTTGAAGAAAATAACACTTTGGCTCCGTATTTATCACATATTGCTTTTACAATAGGAAGGCCAAGACCTGTGCCCACGGAGGGCCGGGTTGAAAAATCAACTTCAAAAATACTCTCCTGATTTTCCGGAAGAATACCTGCACCGAAGTCTTTAATTAAAATATCTGTAACGCCCTCAGAATCCGACACTGAAACCAAAATTTTTTGTCCTTCATTTGAAGCAAAGGCGGCATTCCGAATAAGGTTTGAAAGAACTCTTTCCAAGTCTAGCTTCGAAACTTTTGCCGTTCTATCGGAGAATCCCTGAACTTCCAGGGTCAGTTTTCCTGTCTGAAAAACTTCTTCTTCGCGTAAATCACAAGCAATCGCATTCGTGGCTTCAAATAAATTGGTGATCTCCTCTTGGGTGTCCCTTCCAATTTGATTTTCCTTCAACACCAGGACTTGGGCAGCGATCCGCTCAATTTTCTTAAGATATTGATCGAATTTGAAAATGGCCTCGTCAGTGGGCTTACCTTCGTTCTTAATCTGAATTTTAAAGACCCCGAGCATTTTTTTGAGCTGACTTACTGGAGTCATAACGTCATGAGCAATCCCTCGAAGAACCATGAGTTTTCCCTCACTCCTGGCTTCTTTTTCGAGCCTAATAATTTCTGTCCTTAAGTTTGAAAGTGCCAGCTGGATGGGGTCGAGTTCCCGAAACGGAGCTCCCCCTGAAAAACTTAATTTCTTGGGATCATTTTTCAGTTTCTCGGCCCACAAGGTAAGATCGTTAGAAATTGTTCCAAAGGCCGAAGACATACTTGCAATAAGTCCAAGGGACAGAATCAGGAGTGCAGCTAACACTGCCGCAGTTATTGATATCATATAAGACCAATTGATTCTTTCTCGAACAGAAGCAAACACATATCCATGTATGTTGGTCTTCGTGTTGTCAAAATAGATAGGAACTGCCAAGCTGATCTTTTTTGAAAAAAAATCAGTACATAGTTCATCGATACGAGGACATGAGGCCGTTTTGCTCCAGATCCTTCCTGAAATCATCGGATTCAATTCCGCATCAAGAATGACAATGTCCTCAGTTTCTGATAGTTGAAATGACTTCTTGGCTTGAGTTTCTGCTCCCAAAATATCGCCACTCAGGATTGCCGATCTAAATGCTTCGGCAGTCGTCTGTGCTATTTCTTGAGCTCTCTTTTCACTTTCACGCATTGAAATCCAATACAGAATCAAAAATGAAAATAGGACTGCCACCACAAATGAAGCAGCAGTCCAGGCGCGAACTTTGGACTGAAACAGCATTGATAAAGACGGCTTCGTTTGCTTCATGAGTCTTCCTATTTAAAACGAATTTGTGAAAAAGGAATTGTTTCTTTAGTTAACGGCACCAGCGATAGGTCAATTCCATTTTTTGCCAAGGTCAGACTGGAAAAGTGAAAGAGCGGTGCCACAAAGCCCTCCTGAGTCGCCTTTGAAATAACTGATCGCATAGAAACAATTTTTTCTTCATCTTTCTTCAATGACTTTACGGCGGAAATCTTCTGAATAAAGTTGTTCTCTCCCGCCCCAGAGGGGATCAAGGGCGCATTGCCGGCAAAGAAAAATGTCATTGCCCCTTCAAAATTTGGATCATCAACAGCAACATTGACGGCTAAGATGTCGTAATTTCCTTTTGCTTTGGCCTCCGCGACCTCATTTGGTTTTACTAAGATCACATTTGGTTTTCTTCCAGTGATACGCTCGATCTCTTTCGGTAAATCTTCTTTTACTAGGATTCCCGACGGGGTTGCTGGTAGTAGAACCGTTAAGGCTCGTCCGAATTTTGAGACTTCTTTTTCCAATTCATTTTTAAAGATCAAGTTATGAAGGACATATCCGTTGGGAAAAAATTGATCCGTCACCGTATATCCGCCAATATTTGGCAGAATTTTTTTAACCTGAATCTGTTGCCCAATAGATTTGAGGGCTCTGGTACCAAAATCTTTAATAAAATTTGGACTGGGGGATAAGAAAAATACTTTATCGTGGCTTCTTTGCCATATCTCGAAATTTTGAGCTTTGAATTCATTTAACAATTGAGCTGACTGAAGTGAGTTTGATGAGACCATATTTGCCCAAGAATCTTTGGCAAATTGCGTGACAAGGTCTGCATCTGGAGAAGGTGGCCTTAGTTCGATACGATCAGCTAGCTTGTCACTGCCTTTAAACCAGTTTTTATTTTTTGTAAGAGTTAACTCTGAAGATGTCAGCTGGTTGACAATAAAGGGGCCAGACGAACGACTTAGGCTGATATTACCGCCTTTTTCCGTATCAACTAGACCATACATGGGCTCGGTTAATTTCCTTAGGATATTACTCTCGCCGATGCTGTTTTTAGTTTCAAACTCAATCGTCTCATCATTGGGGCATCGGATCTGAACGATAATATCGAAAAGCGATTGCAGTTCATCGGGATATTTCTTTTTGGCTCTTTCAAACGACGCCAATACCTCCTTGGCGAAGATCTGATCTCCATTGGACCATTTCACTCCGCCTCGGATATGGAATCGAATGACATTGGATTTGGGAAAGTCCCATTTATCACTGAGAGCACCTACAGGCTGCCGGGAGTCATCCCATTCTACCAGCGTACTTGCGAGAGCAAAGGAAAGATCAAGATCGGCCATCGTTAAAATATGAGCTGGGTCGATCTGCTTTGGCAGGGACATATAAGTGCGAATGATCTTCGGCTCTGGTATCATCTTGGCTTCCTTTGCTTCCGCTAAATTGAGTCCTATAAGATTATTCTCACTCAATACAGCTAGGCTGAGCAACAGGATCGCGAGAAGAATGTTGATTATCTTGGTTCTTGTCCAACACATAAATATCTCCATTTTTTGCTACCGCAAACTGGTATTTACTAACTTCTATATTGGGATGTTTTTCTAGGAATACATTAATTTGTTCTCGCGCTAGTATTCGTTGACCTGGCGGAATGGACTCAAGCGCCCGCAATTTGTGTATATGAACTAAAGAGTCATCAGCCATTGCCGACGATCCAATGGCAAGCACGCCAGCGAGGCTAGCTGCCAATACTACAAAGTTGATCTCTGGGGTTTTAGTCATTTTCATTCCTTTCAACCGACCATATGAGGGCGGAGGTTAATATGTGATGTGTAAGGGCTCAGTCGACCCCAATTTACTACCTGCTGTTCGAGGGCCGTTTCTGTACTGCCCCAAAAAATGCTTTGGAGTTTTTCATTTTCGGCTCGGACGACGACGTGCTTTTCTGTTGTATAAGCAGAAAATTTTGATTCCTCCATTACTTTGACGATTGAATTTGTTCCCTGCAGCCAGAGACTAGAAGCTGCCTGGTAGTCAATTTTACATCCCCGAATCCAAAGCGGAAGAGGTTCATGATAGGCATACATAAGCGAATGCATTCCTGGCTGAGTCTCTGCAGGTGCTTTCCCTTTCAAAAGTGCTCTCGTTCCGTCATAGTAAGAAAATCTTTGAAAATGATGTGCTGCTCGACAGGCCTCTATCACTGCTGACCTAATGGCCTCTTCCAAGTCGGGACCGGAGGAGTGTCCTGAAATTGCGCGGCCTTTGTCATTTGAAAGCAATGCTGTGACAACTGGACCTGAGAACTCGACTGATATCAACAGGGTGAGCTCAGGAAATTCTGTCTGTCGGAGTTCTTTAATGAATTTATTTGGCACTGGAATGTCATTGTGAATCTGACGCATCGGGGTTTTGGTAAACCAATGCATAAGGGCGGAATCCCGTTCGGCCAACTCAAAAATTGCGGCCGTAGCAGCTTTCTCTAGCGACGTATGAGCAGCCCAACCGTTACTAGAAATCTTTTTTTCACATTTCCTAGCGATCACTTTCATTACCGCTCGCTCGATCGCCTCTGACACCGCCTTCATCTGAGCCAAGCTCTCGTCAAGGGCGTCTTCGCCGCAGCCTAAAACTTCGAGTCCGTCACAATTTGCAATGGCGTTGAAACTATGTTGAGCCAGGCGAAAGCCCTCGGGACGAGATGTCCTTGTGATACTGGAAATCTCGATAATTTTATTAATAGGAGCCAAAGAAATATCTTTTGCATGTAGAATTTCCTGTGCGAGATCACTTGTGAATTGCATGAACGCTCCTTCCAACTCGCTAAAGAGCAAAGCCGGGGCCAACGGGATTTAAAAACCGGTGTACATTTATTTTGATTTGAGCCCTTTTATTGCGACTGTCGGTCGTCGTTACTATGAAGATATTCAGTGAATTTGAATAAGAAATAGTTAAAGCACAATAATTTATCTTCTAGTCTGTTGAATTCACAGGGAAAATCATCACATTCAAATATTTTGAACACACCCTGAAAAAATTTCCCATGCAAAATATTTGAATTGCTTCAGTATTTTTGACTTTTCTAAGCCCTCGTTTTCCTTCGGAATGAACTCCACCTTATTCAGTATTTTTGCATTTCCAACAATTTTGCTCTCACGCATTTTTTCAAAAATACAAGTTCCTTCGGACTCTTAAGAGGAAAAGCCACTCATCGTTGGCACGCTTGCAATTTAAAAATGGTGAGAGGAGAAAAATCCGATGAATAGCAGATCTATAAAAAGACAAACTAGAGCAGGCTGTTTTGCTTCATGCCCCCGCTGTGGTTGGCACTCATTTGAACATCTCGCTACCCACCGTCACTGTGTCAACTGCCTCTACTACGAGCCAAACTTTGAGGACACGGGGCTCGCGGATGCAATCGCGGCAGAAAAAATTCTGAAAAAGTTGGAATCGAAGAACTCACAGAAAATATCTGGTGGTTCAAGTCAGAAGACAAACATCAATCACAAGAAATGAAGGGTGAATCATATGATAAATTTGTGGATTAAAATAAAAGAGTCGTTTTTTTGCGGAATTAAATACCTAGCAAGTGAATTGGAGCGAAGTGACCAGATCTACCGCAGTATCGCGGCCCAAAAGGATGCGGCTTATATCAAATATATGACCAATGGGTCTTTCTATAAGTAGCCATTTCTAAAACACCATTTAAAAACAGGGGTCGACATGGAAATCTCTCAAATTAAATCACGATTTCATATTTATACCGGATATCGCCAGGGCTCTTCGATTAGTCATGAACTGCAAGCCGGTGAAGGATATGAAGTCGACGGGGTTAGGCGTTCTTACTACATCATTAAGATGTGGACATTCCCTCGTGAGGTCTTTTATCTTTCACCGAATAGGAATGAGGACGGAAACTTTACACTTTTTGCCAAAAAAGTCGGTGATAACATTGATCCTACATTTCGCAGGCCTATTGGCTTCGGGTTTATATCCAAGGACTTGAAAAAGCACTTGGAAATTCAGTTTACTTTTCCACGGCAACGAGTCTTCATGAGTCTGTTTCCGGACAAAGTGACCATTGACAGCTTAATAAGCCCAACCGGCGGTGTAGCGTGATGGAAGTCAAAACTCAAGCGCCGGTAACGGTGCTCTTTCGCGGCGATCTTTTAGACACTGCGATTTTAGTTGGGCTGGTTCAGTCTCGAGTTCCGATTGGTGTAATTGCGTATACAGGACCCATTGACAAAGAGAAAATGGACTACCTCAGGCTCGTCAATTCTTGGCTAAAGGGAAAGGGTCAGCCCCTCAGCGTGATCCACCCCTACCTCTCATACGAACAACTGGAGCTGATTCTTTCCAGTCCGCTTCAGGAGTGGGGCTGGAGTAATGAAGAATGCAAAGCGGCCATTCAAATGGCCGGCCTGCCACTTCCAGACCGAAAGAGATAGCTTGGAAAATTATCTCTTAGGGACCGCACTCTGCGCCCAATGACTCGGCATGAGGATTGGCTGCTGCCTTTGAATCAGCCTTTACAACTCGAACCCTAGCCTTGCAAAATCCAGCATCGACTTCAAAAGTATCGGTTGTGCCTTGGACCATTTGAATACTTTCGATGGCCGCGCCGTTTAGAAGGTCTCCTAAGGCCGGCACGTCGAGAATTGCCTTGAGTTCTTTTGCGCTGGCATCAAATCTTGCATTGGTTTCCGCGGCACCTACTGGGAGAGAAAAAACCGAACTGCAGATTGCAGAAAAGATAATAGTATTTTTCATTGGGATTTCCTTCTTTCAGTGTGAATAACCTCACGCCTTACGACCCTCAACGTTTGACGAACTTTTTGACATATATTTTTTACCGAATCTTGCCATTTTTTTGACCCCAACAGCGCGCAGTCATTTTTGGCATCTTGCCAAATTCAGTATCTCAACAAAATATCACAAAGGAAGTTCTATGAAAATGTCTAGATCAGCAGTTTTCGCGCTTATCGCATTGTCAGTCATGCTGGTGCCCCTTGTCGGTTACTGTAGTGTCGAGTCAACCCTCGGTGCCATTCAATCAAAATTAATCAACGTAATCTTACCCCTGGCCGCTGTCCTGGGCCTTGTTGCTTCTGCATTCTCGTTCTTCACTGGAAATCCCAATGCTCGGTCTCACTTATGGCTAGCAATAATTGGAGCTTGTGTCGGTTTTGGAGCGCCTAGCATTATTTCCTTTGTGCGCGGTCTTGTAAACTAACCAACTCCTCGGATTATCAAAAGTCTCCTCTTAAATCTTCAACGGGAAGTCCATATGTCTCTTCGCTCTGAACCCACAAGTCAAAGTCTAGAAAAGAAGCTTCTCATCCTTGGCTTTGAGGTCCCAGATGTGCTCGCCATTTTTTTACTATTGTCGATTTTAAATTTTCTATTTGGTCAGACAAATCATAAGCTTTTTCTTGTTTGGCTTCCTATTCTATTTATAGCCCTGATCTTGAGAGTGGGAAAACGCGGAAAGCCCGACAATTATCTTGTTCATCTCGCCAAATTTCATATGAGAGCTAAATATTTGTCCGCCTTCGCTAATCCCTCGATAGATGCCCTTCCTCCAAATCGAAAGATAAATGTATGAGCGATGTACTAGCCGATCAACTCCAAATATGGGGATTTGAAGGCGACTATATTATATTTTCAGATGGATCTTTGGGGTTTGGTATCGACTGCGTGCCAGTTGACCTGAGTTGCCTAAGCGATGAACGGATCAATGAATTCTCAGGCCAAGTAGGACAATTTTTAAATAGCCTACCGGCAAAAACAGACATTCAGTTTGTCCAAGATATTGAGCCAGGAAATGACCAGATTATTCAAGGTCACTTAAAATTGTCTGAACATTCAAAGAATGAGACAGCGAAAGCTCTAAGTAATTTTCGATCGGAGGCCTTAAGAGCTGAGGATCAAGAGGGACGGCTTCCAAGACATGGCCTTAGAGTGTTTGTGCGGCGGCCACTCGCGCAAAATCTTTTAGAAAAACCTAGACTTTTTTCGAAGGAGAAATTGTTTCAATCAATTTCCGATGAAAGATTGCTGAGGGAAATCAAGATTACCGAGCGTTTGCAGGAGAATGTTGCGAATGGCCTACTAGGTCTTGGAATTCAAACACGCGCCCTCGCCTCCGATGAAATCGCAAAAATTTTGTATCATCAATGGAATCCATCCCGAAGAGTGGCATTTAAAACTTACGATCCCGAAGAGGTTCGGCAAAGTCTATTATTTTCAGATGTTGGAGTATCCCTCAGTGGGTTTGCCATTGGAGAAACTCATTTTCGCGTATTATCTTTAAAAGCCCTTCCGGATCAGACTTATTCCTGTATGGCCGCCTCACTGCGCGATCTTCCGTTCAAATCTCGTCTGCTTGTGACAGTTCACTGTCCTGACCAAATGAAGGAAATTGAAAGCCTGCAGACTCAACGTCGAATTGCCTATTCAATGGCCGTCGGCAAGAAAACAGGGGTCTCTGATATTGAGAGCACGGCTAAATTTCAAGACCTGGAAACTCTTTTAGAACAAATGATTGCGCAGGGACAGAAGGTTTTTCATGTTTCGGTTACCGCTCTATTGCAAAGTAAGAATGAAGAGGAGCTTGAAAATCAAGTTGATCTGACGCTGGCAAAATTTCGTGAGCCTGGCGGTGCGGAGGCAATGGTCGAGACTCTAGCGGCATTCGATATCTTTTCTCAAGCAGCTCTTCCCAATGCCCGATGCAAAGAACGAATCAAAAAAGTCAAAACCTCAAATCTATGTGACCTCATCCCACTTTATGGGCCTTGGCCCGGTCATGAACGCCCAAGTATTCTGCTTAAATCTCGACAAGGAAGCCTCTTGAGTTTTAATCCGTTTGATGGATCGCTAAGTTCGGCAAATCAGCTGGTTAGTGGTGGCTCTGGATCAGGTAAGTCCTTTATGACGAATATTTTGCTTCTGCAAATGCTTAAGGAAAATCCGAAGGTCTTCTTTGTGGACATCGGCGGTTCTTATAAGAAACTTTGCGAAAACCTAGGGGGCCAATATGTCGAACTGGGTGTCAATGATGCACTTTCAGTCAACCCCTTTGATTTACTTCCAGGCGAAACGACGCCGTCCTCCCACAAGGTCAAATTTCTATTGGGTCTCGTGGAGCTAATGACAAAAGAAGAGGGTGCCGACCGGTTACCAAGGTTAGCCCGAGCTGAAATTGAAGCCGCAATTCAGAAAACATATCAGACAGCAAAGGTCCCAAAACTTTCCGATTTGAAAGAGATTTTACTTACGCATCCAAGTCCAGAAATTCAAATCTATGGAAAAATTTTAAACCCTTGGTGCGGTGATACTCCGTATGGGAAATTCATTGATCGGCAAACGACCGTAGAGCTTCAAAATGATATTATCGCTTTTGATTTGAAGGGTCTTGAAAATTATCCGGACCTTCAAGGAATCTGCCTTTATATTATTACTGACTTGGTTTGGCGTGAGGTTCAAAAAGATCGCTCTCAAATGAAATTTCTTGTTTTTGATGAGTGCTGGAAGCTATTGAAAGATGAAGCGGGTCTTGGATTTATGGAAGAGGTATTCCGGACCTTCCGAAAGTATTATGCTTCCGCCATCGCAATCAGCCAAGATCTCAATGACTTTTTAAGTTCAAAAATTTCTTCGGCTCTTTTACCCAACTGCCCGGTAAAATGGGTCCTTATGCAAAACCAAAGTGATTTCTCGAAGATGAAAGAAGCTTTGGGACTCAATGACAATGAGGTCTCTCTCATTCAGTCTTTGCACCAAAAAAAAGGTCAATACTCAGAGGCTTTTCTGATCGCTGGATCAGAGCGGCATACCGTCGCAGTGATTGAACCGACACCTTTAGAATTATGGATTGCCACTACCGACCCAAGGGATCTTTCGATGATCGAAAGAGTTCGCCGGGACCAATCTGAGTTGTCGCAGCTGGAAGCCTTAAAATTCCTGGCAGAAAAGTATCCTTATGGCATTTCTGCGTTTGAAAGAAGAAAAAATGAAAAGAATTAAGATTTTGATGTTGAGCTCCCTGCTTTTATGTCCTCCCTCAGCAAAAGCGAGTATGTTTGGTGAAGAAACTGTCGTCCTAGCGCAGATTTTGGCCAATGCCGTCCAACAGTTGATACAGCTTAAAAATCTTCTCGACAATGGCAAGGACAGCCTCAATTTACTTCAAGACATCAATCGCGGCATCAATGACTCGCTAAATCTTATCCGTACCATCAGTCCAAACTCAGACCCAGGCCTTTACAGAGATTGGCAAAAGGTCTCGGAGGCCCTGAGTAAGCTTGAAACCATTTATGGCGTTGCAATTGAATCCAGAGATCTAAAAGTTCAAAACGATACAGATCAAAGTGTGGCAGAAGCGGTTGCACACAATAATTCCGTCTACAAATATACGAAGACGATTGATGAAATCGGCGAGCTTATAAAAGTCCAAAGTCATCAGACCTCACCAGGTGGCGCCGCCAAATTGACGGCCCAGTCTTTGGGAGTCATGCTAAACCTTCAAAATGAGATGCTTCGTACACAAGCCACAGGTCTTAAGTTGCAGGCCCAAACGCTGGCCTTACAAAATCGAAAAGATAAGGAACGGACGAGGCAAATGGTGGATGGAACTGAAAAGCTCACTAATGCCCTGGCCGCACAGTCCCCAAAATTTGAACTCCCGAGGTTCGAATAATGGATATGTCTTGGATCTCGGCTGAAGCAAAGACCCTTCACTCATTTTTCGTCTCTATTTTTTATATACTGATGACCATTTTAATTTTAATTGGTGTTTTAATCGAATACTTTAAAATGCCGATTGGCGGTGTTCCTGCATTTTCGCAGCTCATTGGACGAGCTTTGGTTGCAGCAGTATTGCTTGCCGCCTACCCCGAGATATCCAACGCAGTCGCCGCTGTGGCCGACAGCATTGCTGAGAGAATAGGAGATCTCAACAGCTATCGTCATGTTTTGGAAAGTGCAGGTGCTGCTCTCAAAGAGCATTCATGGTCTTGGACTTCTATTGGTGATACTCTTTTATCTGTTGTTTCTTATGCAGCCTACCTGATCCTTTACCTTACGGTTTATTTTTTCAATGCTGCAATCGTCTACTGCCTAATACTGCTTTATGTATTTTCTCCACTTTTAATTGCATTCTATGTCTTACCGCAGACTGCGGCCATGACCTCCGGGCTATTTCGAACACTTTTTGAAATTGCGGCATGGAAGATTGTCTGGGCTGTTCTTGGCACCCTTCTGTGGAGCACAGCCCTCAATAATTTTAAAAACTCTGGTCATGGAAATTTCATCACCCTTCTGGCTCTAACGATGATGCTGGCATTTTCTATAGTATTAACTCCGCTGGTCGTTCGAAGCTTGATATCAGGATCACTATCCGGCATTGCTTCGCAAACTGCAGGCCTGGCCGCGGTTGGATTGTCGGCTGGGTTTCTAAGTCCAGCAGCTTTGGCCGGGCTTTCAAGCGCCGGCGCAAAAAAAGCTGGAGCCTGGACTCTCAAAAAAACAGGGGCAGTGGCCTCGAAAGCGTATAGCAGCTCGAGGTCCAATGCAAAAATAGTTGGTAACAAGGTTTTGCGAAGCTTTAAGGCACAGCAGAGTGATCAATCGCAAACGAACACGCCAATTTCAGGACCAAAAAAACCAATTAGTAAGGAATAACAATGAGATTTTCAACAGCATGGGCTAAAACCGCCGCACAAAATGTGACTTTGAAAATTGCCACCGTTCTTTTAGGCATTATATCTATTTTTCAACTATCAGTCATCGCGGGACTTGCGATGAAAGATCCTCTTGTTATTGATCGAGGCTGCTATTCGCGGACGGCTGTCACAAAATCTGGAAATCCAACTCAGGATGAAATTATTGGGTTTTTGAATGAAGCCCTCCCTATGCGCTTCGATACCAATGGATATATAAAAGATGGATTTCTTGCCATTGAGGAAACAATTTCCCGTGAAAGAGAACTTGCAACCCTGAAGGCCCGGCAAATGGCTCAAAAGTTGATAATTTCTGAATTCAAGTTCGATGATAAGGATATTCATATTTTTGCCGATCGTTTAGTTTCCATTGGAAAAATAAAATCCGCTCTGCCTTTACATCTCAAAGTAGCCATTCAACAGAGTAATAGAACTGATGGGAATCCTTATGGTCTCATCGTCAGCTCAGTTTCTCAAATTGAGGAAAAGGAAGATAAAAAATGATGGGAAAATTCGTTCTTCTATTCTTGTCTCTCGTACCAAAGATTTATGCTGAAAATGTGAAAACTATTAAGCTTTGCGAGAAAAGTGTCGCGTCGGCCTATATTTCCCCCAGGGGATCTGTTCTTGGATTTCCGACAGAGCCGGAAAAAGTGTTTTTAGGAACGAAAAGTACTTTTTCAATCGACTACGTTCGAAGTGACCTTGTCATTTCGCCGATGACTTTGAACTCAAGATCCAATCTTTTCGTTTATCTTCAGGGGCGTAGATTTGTTCTCGATCTAATCACCTCGACTACAAATGCCGCGAGCCTCTATTTTATAAAAGACTGCGAAACTGACCTTGTCAAACCGGGAAACCAGAGTGCAAAACGAAAATAATCAGGTCGAAATCGTCTATGAACCAAAAATTGATAGCCGATTTGGTTTTCAAAAACCCAAAAATCGCCCCTCAAATCGTACGATTAAGATCTGTATCATCGCAACCTGCCTTTTACTTGGAACAGTCCTGTGGATAAAAACTCCTGATAGAGCTGAAGGTCCAAGCGACGGGATCACGCCGCCGGAGGCCTCGGAAGTCGGTGCAAAAGCTAGTCAACAAGTAAGCATTGAAGGCTATTCAGCTGAGCAAGAAAGTAACCAACTTAAGGAGAAAGGCAAAAAGAGGACTTCCAAAATTTCAATAAAATTGCCAGGCTCGCAAAAGATTGATCGAAAACAGGCCGGCAAAATTCCGCCAGGCAGTCAGGTGAAGGCTCGGCTCATAACTGGAGCTTCAAATGGTTTTATTAGAGCCGAAACTCTTGAGTCCCTACAAATTCGCGGAGAAACTTTTATCAAGGCCGGCGAAACCCTGGTCGGTCAGGGGCAATCAACGGAAGATCGTCTATTTATTAGATTTTCTTCAATTGTTCATGGAGACGGCAGTACTGAAACAGTCCAGGCTCAAGCCGTTGATGCTGAAGATAAAACGGCAGGCCTTAAGGGTCCTCAATTTTCCAGATATGCCATGAAATATGGGGCGGCCGTCGGCCTTAATTTTGTAGGTGGAATGGCAGAAGTTCTTCAGGATAAAACAGCGGTTGGTACGCAGACGGTGGCAAGTCCAACGGCAAAAAATGCTCTCCTCAATGGAGCAAGCCGCGCGGCTCTAGAAATGGCCAATGATACCATGACGAATATCCACAATCAGCCTCCTCCAATTGCAATTGAGGCTGGCCAAGAAATTATTGTGATTTTTGACTGATACCTGATTTGGCTTAGTCTTCGACACAGAGGTATTTAAATGAACAAGCAGCCTATTGTTATCCGGATAGAAATAATACTAAAAAATATCAGTTTTCTATTAGCGCCCATCAAGGAGCTCTTCTACGGGATAAAGAGCAATACTATCCCTTGGCAATATTGTGCTTGTTGGATGGCGGCATCGTCCTTTATTTTACTTTTAAGAATAGATCATTTCTTAATTTCTCATTCTCGCTTTAAATCACTGTACCCTTACTATTCGCCTCTTTATAAGTTATACGCATTTAGTTTCGCAACGCTAGGTTTCTGGACGTGGGCCTGGGTGCAGGTCAAAAAGAGAAAAGAGAAACTTTCGAAACTGACGGCAGCCTTCAAAAATGCCGGGCTGGAATCAAAAATTGGCAGACTTCCCAATCTGATTTCAGATTTTTCATTGGATCCAATTATTCGAAAAATGCGTGTGACCAATGCAGGATTTCCGTTGTCGAAATTTCAAGAGCAGGCAAAGTATTTGGACGCGGAGCTTGGAATCTACATCGACCTTATCAAAGAAGATCGTGAAGCACGAACAATCGATATTATCTATTCACATTTTCCGATGGCAAACGAAGTGCCGTATGTGCCAGACGAAGCATCCAAGTCTTTGGAGTATATAGTCGGAAGGACCAGAGCCTATACCTTAACTACAAACTTTCGTGATACTCCTCATCTGTTGGTTGCCGGTCAAACTGGAGGCGGTAAATCGACATTTCTCCGTCAGTTAATTTTAAATATTCATCTGAATAGCAAATCAACGAAATTCCTTTTGATCGATCTAAAGGGAGGCCTTGAGTTTTCGTTGTTTGAAAATCGAAAGCAGTTTGTTGTGGTCCCGAGCGTGCTGGCGGCAGTTGAAGAGTTAAAATCAATTGACAAGATTCTCGACGAACGAATGACCTTACTAAAGGCGCATCAATGCAAGGATCTTGAAAGTTATAATAGAAAAAATGAAGCTGCCAAGGCAGTTTATCTCGATCGACAAATGATTGTAGTCGATGAGGCCGCTGAAATGTTTCTTGCCGGTCACCACGCGAAATCTAAGGACGTGCAAATTGCTCGCGGTATTTTGAGTCGAATTGCAAGACAAGGCCGAGCAGTTGGTGTGCATCTAGTCATCGCAACTCAGCGACCAGATAGCAGATCTCTGGATCCTCAAGTAAAGGCCAATCTCACCGGCGTTCTTTGCTTTCAAATGATGAACGATGCCTCCAGTATTGCAGTGCTCGGCAATGGACGTGCTACCGATTTGCCTAAAATTCCGGGCCGAGCAATTTGGAAAAATGGAATTGAGATGCTCGAGGTGCAAACACCGATCCTCACTGTCGAAGAGGCTGAAAGATTTTTAGGACCAAGCGAAAAACCAAAGAAAAACGGATTATCATCGGCCATCGATCCAGAATCTTCTTTTACAGCGGATATGAAGAGCAAGAAAGAAGACTACCGGTCCCCCCAAGAATGACCTTTCATTTTCTTAAGGACTTATAATATATGAAGACCACCTCAAATCAGAATAAAATGCGCATCCAGATAACTGATCGCGATCTGCTTGTTCTAAGGCTATTGTGGAAATGGAAATTAGTCTCGACCAGCTCGTTAGCACTTAAATTCTTTCCAGACGCAACTCTGCAGACTGCTTATCGAAGAATTTTATCTCTGAGTGGCGCCGGCCTGATAACATCAATTTATATTAAGCCAAGATGGCAAGAATGCTGGTCGCTGACTCAAAAAGGGTATAAGTACATTCGGCCTCATCTTCCAGAACTTGCGGTCGAAGGCTTCAAGTCGGAAAACCCTCATCATGATCATCTCGTAACGGCCTTCCACCTCGGTGAATGGTTGATTCACCAGCCGGAGTACACGCAAACTTACAGTGAACAACAGCTTCGCCGAGTTCCGACGGATTTATGGCCTGACTGGATTCCCCAATCAGATCGACACCGACCAGACGGATACTCTCTCTATTTTAAAGATGAGAAGAAAGTTGTTGTGGCTGTCGAGGTGGAACTTTCAGTGAAAACCAGGCAACGGTATGCTGAAATAGTTGCCTTCTATGACGCTCAAAATTCTATACAACTGGTGTTCTGGCTTGTCGAATCCCATAAGGCATTGAACCGCATCAAGATAGCCTTTGAAAAGTTTCATGTACGAGAATGGTCAAAACACCACTTTGTATTGCTATCAGACTTTCAAACCAATGGCTGGTCAGCTGCTTTTGTTGAAGGCCGGTTTAAAGGGAATAGTCCGTGGCATTTTCTTTCGCACTTGCCCCACACTAGGGCCACACTGGAGGCACACAAAGGTGTGACCCTGACATTTTTAAATCTGGCCAAAAAACCTGTAGTCTCAATACCTTCCAAGAAATCTAAAACACCTCAAAACACTGACTGACCCATGCATCCTTACGTCTGCATGCTCCACCTCCTCTCATACGTCATCTCCGCGTGCCCTCCTCGCTACCATTCACGTCAAAAAAGAAAACACCATTAACTTCAAACAAAAGGATAGGTATGGATTTGAAAATAAAAGTTTGCCTTTTATCACTGGCGACAATTTTAAACGGATGCACAACCGCGACAAAATCTACTTTGCTCGGTGCCGCTATAGGCGGGCTTGCTGGTGGTACGATTGGACAGTTTCAATCGCAAAGCCAGCAAGGCACAGCCAGCGGAATGGCCGTTGGTGCGGGCATTGGAAGCCTCATTGGCTATCTTGCCTATAAGGACAAGGTGGCGAAAATGGCTAAGGACGAAAAAGTGAAACTTGATGGCGAGGACCTGCCATTTCTTACCAGGCCAAAGATTCGGTCCCTCCTGGTTCCTGATACCATTGAAGGCAATAAGTACATCAAATCCCATCGAGTTTTCATTTTGGAAGACGCAGGCTCCTGGAGCAAAGACTAATTTTCCGTTTGAAAACAAGAGCCACGAAGTCCATTTATCTGAGGACCGAACGTGAACTACCAAATTTTTCTTGGCGACTCCCTTGAAGTTTTAAAATCATTGCCTTCGAATTCGGTAGACTCACTTGTCACGGACCCTCCGGCAGGCATTGGGCTATTCGGTCTGGCGTGGGATCACAATAAGGGAGGACGAGATCAGTGGATATCTTGGCTATCCTCCATCTTAAAGGAATGCAACCGAGTTTTAAAACCTGGTGCTCATGGTTTTGTTTGGGCTCTGCCTAGAACATCTCATTGGACCGGTATGGCTATTGAAAGCGCTGGATTTCAGGTTAAAGACATTGTCACTCATGTTTTTGGAAGTGGGTTTCCGAAGAGTGTTGCTATCCACAAAGCAATTGATCAGGTCAAGTACACTGATACAGACCTTGTTTACCGGGTGACAACTTGGATCAGATCTCGGCGTGATGAGCTGAGTCTTACCAATAAGGACCTCGACACCGTCGCCGGCATTCGAGGTGGTGCCTGCCATTGGACCGTTCTACCTCCGAATGGGCAACCCCATATTCCCACACAGGAAAGATGGGAAAAACTTGAAACAATTCTAGGCCCCGCGCCGGATTGGATGATGGCGGTCATTCGCCCCTCGAGGCAGCTCGGTAATCCAGACTCCGAAATGACGGTCATCGCCGACGGATCAAATAATTGGAAAGGTTGGGGAACCGCTCTAAAGCCCGCCAGCGAACACTGGATTCTACTCCAAAAGCCGATTTCAGAACATAATATCGTGGCCAACATCAAAAAGTATGGAGTTGGAGGACTTAATATTGATTCGTCCCGAATTCCAGTTCGCGAAAAAATACCATCAACTTCCAACTTAAATTTTAAGGACAAAGGTTTTCTTTGGGATAATTCCAAAAGAAGCACAGATTCGATATACCAGCAGCACGAAAAAGGTCGATATCCAGCAAACCTTCTTCTCACAAGAGCAAATAATGAATCTTGCCCAGCCATCATTATGAATCAACAAAGCGATCGGGAGGCCGATGTTGCAGAGTACTTCAAAAACTTCAAACTGGAGTTGCCCTTCATTTATTCAAAAAAAGCAGGGCGAAGGGACCGAGGTCCCGGCAATACACACCCAACTGTAAAACCATTAAATTTGATGCGCTACTTTGTTTCGATGGTCACCCCTCCAAATGGGACCGTACTAGATCCATTTATGGGATCGGGTTCCACGGGAGTTGCAAGCCTTTTTGAAAAATTTCAGTTTATCGGCATTGAGTGCAACGAAAGTTATTACCAAATAGCCGATGCGCGCTTGAAAGGAATACAAAATGACAGATGAAAATCCCATCCCTGATAAAAAGAAAATCAAGAAAGAACTCGTGGCTATCACGGAAAAATCGTCTCAAAAAATTGATGGATGGATCGATCAGGTCAATGCTAAGAAAAAGATAAATCTTTCTCGGAAGGATATTTTAAATTGGTTGATCGAAGGCCGTGCAGATACGTTAGCAAACGGGGAAATCAATTCTCTGATTAATACATTTTATGACGAGGAAGCTTTTTTACGGCAAATTCTTAGAGATGTAAAGCAGGCGAAAAAGGACGGGCAAACAAATTTGGCTTTGGAAGTGTTGGTCAGACCAAAAAAAGCTTTCTCTAAGGAGCCGTCGCCGGAAGGTCATGCGGAAGAAATGCCGAAAAATAAATAGTCGCACAAATAACAATTGAATTGCCGAGTCATCTCGGAGCAAAGGATAGAATATGAAAATGTATTTTTTTGTAGGCATGATGGCTTTTGCACTATTGACGGCAGCATGTGCCCATACAAATAAAGCAAATCTGTTGGAAAATGAAGGTCAGAAATCCGACAATAAAAAGGAGGTGGAAAATTTGTCGGAGCCTATGCGTGGAGAGTTCCGTCGGTTTCATTATATGAGGGATTTTTAGCCAAAGAATTCGAAAGTAAGGACGCGAGGCATTGGTCACCTTATCTCAAAGGATATTTTCTTCTCGAGTTGCCGCGTTACCAATCTGCTCAGAAATTTTTTTTAGCCGTTTGCCAATTTCTTCTAGGGAGAGACTTACTCCGTAGATTTCCTCATTCGTGAGCTCGCAATCGGTCGTATTTCGAAACAGGGCGCTGAACCCGCGAAGCTCCAAATTTATCTGCCAGGTCTTGATTCTGACAACGGTCGATGATCTCTTTTCCTCCCGGGGCGAGCAGCCATTTCACTCCAAGGATATCAATATTTTCCTTCTGATTTTTGTCCATGACCGATACCTTTCTTCTAGAAAATCGACCCTAGGCAGACTTCCTTCCCTCGGGAAGTCCAATGAAATGTTATGTGCAAATGCACGTCGAATTTTCGCTTAAAAATTCAAGATGAACTGGACTTCGCAATCAGTGGAGTTAGATGTGGAGCAGACAAGGAAGGAGTGCACTCGCTGCAAAGAGTTCAAGTCCGTCAACCTGTTTTATAAACAAGGCGGCCGTTATGAATCTCTCTGCAAAGACTGCAAAAAGCACGCGCGGAAAGGGCGCCACCAAGAAAGTTTCGAAGTACAAAAATTTTCGCAAACTTCAGCCGGGTATGTTCCTGTGACCGGTGAAATTTCCCCTAAGGGGAAACCCAAGACGTATGAGGATCTGGGTTTAACGAAGAATGAATTTATGGAAGTGGTCGAGTTCTTCAAAGAGCTCATGAGACTTGATCAGAAAGGAAGATGAAATATGGATGCAATTTTACTTTGCCGGATTTCAGATCTAAAACAGGACGATGGCTATTCTTTAGATGCCCAGGAAAGAGTTGGCATTGAGTACTGTAAAAATCGCTCTTTCGAAATCAATAAAATATTTCGCTTTGTTGAAACCGGCAGTAAATCTCATAAGCGCGAAAAGTTCGATGGGATGATGGATTATATTCGAGACTATGTGGAAAGAAGTAAAGAAAAGTCTTTGCAGTTGATTGTAGAAAAACCAGATCGCCTTACCCGTAACTTCACGAACCGTGAGCAGCTGCAATTGTTTGTGATGACAGGTAAGCTTGTTATTCATTTTTATAAAGATCGTCGGATCCTCGACCGCAATTGCAGCCCAACGGATATTTTTACCGACGATGTGATGACATCTGTAAATAAGTATATCGCTCTTAACATCGCTCGAGAAACCAGAAAAGGAATGAATGAGAAAGCAAGGATTGGCTGGTACCCAGGTCATGCCCCACTTGGGTATAAGAACATTCGGGAAGGCAGTCAGAATAAGCATGGCCGAAAGGAAGCAAAAATAGTTATTGATGATGAAACGAAAAGAGCCGTTTTACGAATTTTCGAGCTTCGGGCAATGCATGGATATTCCTACTACGCGATCCGGGACCAGATCTTATCAGAAAGACTTCTACCGGATTGTCGAGCTCGAAGATTGTCGAAAAGTTCGATTGAATGTATTTTGCAAAATCCCTTCTATGAAGGTCGATTTTTTTGGGATGGCGAGTGGTGCCAAGGTAAGCATGAGGTCTTTGTTCCATTAGAGTGGATTCGCCGGACAGAAGGAAGACGAGGCACCCCGAATACAAATACTTTTGTGGGACCGTTCAGTCATTTAGTTCGGTGTGGAGTACCTGGATGTGAAAGTATTGTCATCTATGATCCAAAGACCAAGTCCAATAGAACTACGGGTGAATCTCGAATTTATCACTATTATCACTGTGCGGACGGCAGTCGATTTCACAAATTGAATAACATTTCTCAGGTCAACGTAAGTGAGGCAAAGCTGTGGGACAATTTTGAGCAAGTAGTTCAACAGATTTCAATTTCTGAAGAAGTTGCGGACGTCATCATGAGCTATCTGCTTGAGGCCAATAAGAAATCCAAAGAGGCGACGGAAGAGGCCAGGTTAAGAACGCGAGCTCGCTTGCTGCAATTGGCCACAAAGGAAGAAGAGTTATACGAGCATTGGACTGAGCAACTTTTAACGAGAGAGGGGTATAAAAAGCATTTGGAAAAGATTGCGGCGGAGAGAAGTGAGATAGAGCGAAGGCTTGCCGCAGTTGAGAACACGAATGAAGTGGACATTGAACGGAGAGCAAAAGTTTTGCTCGAACTTTGTAAGCGTGCGGAATCAGCTTGGAAAAAAGGGAGTGCAGAGGAGCGCCTCGCTTTGATCAAGCGACTCTGCTCGAACTTTCGACTCAATGGTGTAAGTCTTGAATTTGATTTGAATATTCCGTTTGCGAAGGTTTTAGAATTTAAAAAAAACACTGAAAAAGAGAACTGGTGCCCCGGGCCGGACTTGAACCGGCACGACCGATATTATCGTATCCCAGGATTTTAAGTCCTGTGCGTCTACCAATTTCGCCACCGGGGCAGGCTAAAAATAGGGGATGAGGAAACCATCATTTCCGGAGAAGTTCAAGCATTGTAGAAAAAAGGACTTTAAAATAAGTAATAAATCCGCCCAATATGCTTATAATTGAAGCGAAATGTTCGGGTATTTGCTGCTTGGAATCGTTTTCTCGGACGACGGTCTAGGTCCTTGGAGGACGGGGTTTGATTGCCCTGGCCAATCCTTACAGGCAAATCCAGACCTTGGCTTTTCTTGGCTGCCTTCGAGTGCAAACATCAGTGACAGCATAAATAAAAGATTTTACGCTAAAGCAAATGCTTGGGGGCTTTTGTGATTACGGCGAAAGAAATAATGATTCATGCAACACCTACTTTGCCTTTTGATACTTCGGTTGAAGATGCCGTCGAATTCATGAAGTCCAATCCGCATCATTTTGCTGCAGTCATGGCAAGTGAAGACCGCTATCATGGGGTTCTGACCGAGGCCGGAATGGTTCGCACTTATTTACGTTATCAAAGCAAGCCCGCTCGGGATGTCTTGATCCATTATCGGGATTTGCTAGAGCCGGCGCAGTTGATCCAGCAAAACGAAATTTTTCCTGAAATTGTAAAGAAGATTATGACGGCTGTGGGCAATCGAGTGTTCGTAATCGATGACTCAGGTAAGGCCATTGGCCATATTACAGCAAAAGATATTCTTCCGATGTTTTCCAAATTTGGAAAATCAAAACACCCCACTTCCGCGACTGAGGAGCTGCGCTCTGAGCTTTATCTTTACGAGTCCTTTTTTGAAAAAAGTCCTTTTATGATGCATTCGGTGGATCATAAAGGAAATATTCTGATGGCCAATGAAATGCTACACGCAATGCTTGGGTATCCCTACGGAGAGCTGATCGGCCGAACAATTTTTGACCTCTATCCAAAAGAGGTCCACGAGCTTGCGGAAAAAGGCATAAAGACAATCTTTGCTAAAGGTTTTCATAAGGTCGTAAAAAGCTCGATGCTGCATAAGAATGGCAGCAAAGTTGAAGTTGAACTGATGTCGCGCGCATTGCATGACCAAAAAGATCAGCCCATCGGAACTATCACTGTTTCACGACCATTAGACATGGAGTACCTTGTTCAGTGTCTGACTCAGGTTTGATCCGCTATAGGATCTATTAATATCTATGGAGCCCTTTAAAAATATTTTTAATTTTGATTCCCTAAAGAAAATGGCCAAGACCTTTAAGTTGGCCTACCCGGACTTTAATGCAAAGCGCTTTTTGCTGGGCATAGAGGCAAGCCTTGAACCTTTAGAGATGAAGGCCCGAGTGCATCTGATTAAAGATCGATTGATTTTGGCATTGCCAAAGTCAGCAACACAAAGTTTTCCAATTTTAATTGCAAGTTTAAAAAGCCCGAGCAATCCGTCTGGACTTTCTGGTTTTCTAGTTTGGCCTTTGACGCAATTCGTGGAAGACCAGGGTCTAAGCGACTTTTCACTTTCGATGACGGCACTTAAAGAAATGACAAAAGTTTTTACTAGCGAATTTGCAGTTCGGTCTTTTCTGAAGTTGCATCAGCAGCAGACACTGAAGCTGTTTGCGAAATGGACAAATGATCCCAACCCCCATGTTCGTAGACTGGTATCGGAAGGAGCTCGGCCGCGTCTTCCTTGGGGTGCCCATCTGCCAGACTTTGCGAAGAATCCCAAATTGACTTGGTCCTTGCTTGAGGCCTTGCATTTAGACAACTCCGAGTACGTTCGAAAATCTGTGGCAAATCATATTAATGACCACTCGAAGAATCATCCGGATTTTGTACTTCGTAATTTGCGACGCTGGAAGAAGCAGAATCCGAATTCGCCAGATCTTGATCGCCTGGTTCGTCACGCCACCCGAAGTTTGATAAAATTGGGAAATTCCCAGGCCTTTGCCCTGCATGGTATCGTGGCTTCTGAAGTTAAAGTCGCAAAAATAAAAGTGAAAACTCTGCGGATTCGTTTGGGTTCGCAATTCCGAGCGATGGTGGAGCTGCATAATCAGGGGAAAAAACCAGCCGAAGTTATTTTGGACCACAGCTTTGAGTTTCTCAAGGCCAACGGAAAGCATGGAAAAAAAATTTTTAAAGGACGACGCTTGAAAATATTGGCCGGTGAAAAGAAAGTGCTAGAGCTTAGCGTGCCCTTGGTGGCAGTCACAACCAGGACCTATTATCCAGGCCGACAGTATTGGAGTTTGCAGCTAAATGGCAAACCGCAGGAACGATTTGCCTTTAGTTTATCGATTTGAACTAATGGGGCGGATAAAAGGACAAGCAGGACAAAGATCCAGGGATCTGTTCCATAATTGTTTTAAAGATCTATCCGCAACTCGAAAATCAAACTCGACATTGAAAAAATATTGGAATGTTCAATCAACTGTTTTAGTTTTATCTAATGCTTCAACACAAACTAAACGATGAAAATGATGCCCGCGAAAGAATCACGCGGGTAGCGACAGTTTTGTTTGCCAAGGATGGTCTTGATGGCGCCAGTACTCGCGGCATCGCAAAGGCCTCGGATATCAATTCCCACGTTTATTTTTTAAGATTTTCAGAGAAGGTGTAATGTTATGAGAAACGGGTTAGGTCTTTTGACAATATTGTGCCTGCCACTGGCGGTGCAAGCGATGACTTTGGATGAATACTTGGCGCAGGTTAAGCAGAAGCATCGGTTGTATCAATCCTTTGAAATCAGCCAACAGGCTGCTGGCGATCGTTACCAGCAAGGGGACCTTGCCCTGTCGCCAGTTCTAACTTTAAAGGGCAGCTATCTTGATGATAAGTCGTTGCAGCAAAATGTTCCGACCTTCGTTATTTTTCATCAGAAAATTCGCGAATACGGGCTTGGTTTAGGCAAGCGTTTTTCGACCGGAACATCAGCACAGGTAAATGTTGCTACGACAGAAGTATTTTTCGATGCCTTAACTCCAGCCACCATTAGTGATCAGCGCGCGATCGGCACCATGGGGTTCACGGTCTCGCAGTCCCTGTGGAAAGATGGATTCGGAAGCTCGACCCGGCTGCGCTGGCAGCGTGAAGAAAGTCAGAAAAAGCTTGAAATAAAAAGCTATGACTTACAAGCAAAACAAGTTTTGATCGAGGCCGAAGCTGCGTTTTGGGATTTGGTCTATTTAGAGGACGAAAGCAAGCAACGAGAGAGTTCCCTCGAGCGTGCAAAAAAGATTGCCAGCTGGATCAGCGGACGGGTCAGTAACGGAATTGGCGAAAGACCAGATCTGTTAAATGCACAGGGGTTGGTTGCAACCCGAGAGCTACAGCTTTTAACGACAAGGGATGAGTTAGCAGCCGCACACAAAAAGATAGTTGATACTTTAGAGGCCTCGGGAAGCACACAAATCATAAAACTAGAAGCGCCATTGGGTGTGCAAAGACCACTTCTGTCGATGGTTGAAAATTATCAATCCAATGGTCGAGTGATTCGCCTGGATACCTATCTGGCTGCATTGGAAGCCAGGACAAAGCAAGTTGGCGCACAAGAAGTCGAAGATAGCTTACGACCTGATCTGGTTGTTGAAGCAGGCTATCGGACCAACACCTACCAAACGGATGCAGCTTCGGCGCGAAATCATCTAAGCGATTCGGACAAGCCCACGGCAGGTATTTCGGTCAAGCTAACTTTGCTGTTGGATGGGACAAGTAAAGAAGCTACTCGCCGGGCCGCCGGCGCCGATGCCCTATCAGCCAGGCTAAAGCGCGATCAGAAAATTTTTGAAGGCGAATCCAGTTGGGAAGAAATCCAACGCCGACATGCCGAGCTTAGTAAAAAAATTGAAGCCGCAGAAAAGCTAAGCCGGGTGCAAAATGAAAAAGCCAAGGCCGAAAGGGATCGATTAATGCGCGGGCGGACGGTGACTTCGCAGGTTGTTTCCGCAGAGCAAGATGCGGCCGAGGCCGACTTGCTAGTAACGAAAATGAAAGCCGAACAAAGAAAATTAGAAACTCAGGCCCGGCTGTTTATGAAAATTGAAACCCTTCCAGAGTAGCATTGAGGAAAATATGAATATTGTTGAAATGTCGATTAAACGCCCTATATTTATCACTTGCATCGTCGCTTTAATGCTGGTCATGGGATTTATATCGATTTCAAAAATGAGTGTCGATATGTTCCCCGATGTTACGTTTCCTATTGTCACGGTGCAGACGATTTACCGAGGGGCATCGCCGATTGACATCGAAAGATCAATTTCCAAGCCGATCGAAGATGAGCTTGGGACAATGTCGGGCTTAGAAGACATCAAGTCCCTGAATTACGAATCCATTTCATACGTCATTTTAAAGTTTAAAATTTCAACGGACATCAAGGATGCAGAACAGCAAATCCGTCAGCGTTTGGGAAATGTGCGACGAAAATTACCCAGCGATATTGAGGAGCCCGCAATTCGCCGGATTGATCCAGCTGATCAACCGATTGCAAAGATCGCCGTGCGTTCTGATCTGGATCCCGGAAAGCTGTACGATTTAGTCGATCAGAAAATAAAATCGCAGTTTGACTCGATTCAAGGCGTGGGCCTCGTGCAAGTGATCGGTGGTCGCAAGCGAGAAATCCAAGTGAACATCGATATGCGCGCCTTGCAGGAGCGAAAGCTTTCTTTATTGCAGATCGCTGATCGAATTAGGGCGACTTCGAAAGATGTTCCTGTGGGCAAGATTGAAGCGGGGGACCGAGAAACAGTACTTCGTGCTTCAGGAGAATTTGTAGACCTCAAAGATTTAAAGAGTGTGAATGTCAATTTTGTTGGTTCCGACCGGGTTGTTAAGTTGTCTGAATTGGCCGAGGTCAAAGAAGGCCTTGAAGATTTGCGCACCGAAACCTCGGTCATGGTAAAATCAGAGGGCTTTGCAAGAAAGCCGTCGTTGGAGCTTGCCGTTTTTAAGCAGTCCGGGTCAAACACAGTTAATGTTGTCGATACGGTTCTTGAGAAAATGAAAAAAGTGAATTTGATCTTGAAAGACAGTAATCCTGGCACTGAGTTGTTTCTAGAGCGCGAGCTAGCCCGCCCGGTGCGACTAAATATTCAAGACGTGCGTGAAAGTATTTTGATCGGCATTGGACTGTGTATTTTAGTCGTATTTTTATTTTTGGGTTCGTTTCGCTCGACGTTCATTACCGGGATGGCATTGCCTAACTCTTTGTTGGGCGGATTTATAATCATGTATTACAGTGGTTTTACGATCAACATTTTGACCTTGTTGGCCTTGAGTTTGGCTGTCGGTCTGTTGATTGATGATGCGATTGTCGTTCGCGAAAATATCTATCGCCATTTAGAGATGGGTAAAGATCCAAGGACGGCGGCCATCGAAGGCACAAAAGAAGTTGCCTTGGCCGTTATTGCCACGACCTTAGTGGTGATTTCCGTATTTGGCCCGGTGGCTTTTTTACAGGGTATCGTCGGTCAATTTTTTAAACAATTTGGGCTCACTGTTGTTTTTACGATGTTGATCTCTTTGTTTGATGCCTTTACTGTGGCTCCGATGCTTTCGACCTACCTGGCGGCTCCGGCCGAGCACGATAAATCCGGAACTGGGCCCCTTCGCCGGATGCTCAATGCCTTTGATCGCATGCAAAACTGGTTGGAAGAAAAATATGTGGCGTTGATGCGTCCCGTATTAAAAAATCCAATGTTGGCCTTGGTCGGTGCTGCATTGATATTTGTGGCCAGCATGATGTTGGCAAAATATATTCCAAAAAACTTTTTGCCGGCCGGTGACAACGGTGACTTTATTGTTGGACTGGAAACCCCAGTGGGGACCTCTTTAGAAGGTTCCCGTCGCTTGGCCCGTGAAATTGAAAAAGTGGTGCAAGCACATCCAGCAATTGAATTGATTGCAACGACAACTGGAAGTTCAGGAGGGCAAGCGGAAGCCAATCGTGCCGAGCTTTATATGCGACTGGTGCCCCGTAAAGAACGCAAGCAGGTCACCAGCGAAGTTAAAGACGATATTCGCAATCGCCTGAAAAGTTTTGAAAGCCAAGCTAAGATTGCAGTTTCTGACGTCGACATTACCGGAGGAAATCAGAAAATTTTCAATTTAAATTTAACCAGCGAAGATTTGCAAGTGGTCAGTAAATATGCAGAAAGGCTGACCGCTCGATTAAGCACTATTCCGGGATTGGTGGATGTCGATACCAACTTCCGCAGTGGTAAGCCTGAATTCCATATTGATTTCAACAGACAAAAATCAGAAACCCTGGGTATTTCAACAGTGACCGCCGGCGCCGAGCTTCGGGCGCGGGTCGAAGGCACGGCCGCCGGTGTGTACCGCGAAAATGCGGCCGAGTATAATATTCGTATTCGCATGAGCGAAGCAGATCGGGACTTAAGAAAAAACTTTGCGGCGACACTGGTGCCCAATGTCAATTTTGATATGATTCCACTATCGCGAGTTGCGACAGGGCGCGAGGCCAGCGGGTTTTCGCAAATTAACCGCCGCAATAAGGCTCGATTTATCAATATCTCGGCCAATGTCGGACGAACCGGAAATCTGGGCGAGATCACCAACGAAGTAGATCGACTACTGACGCAGGATCCAGAGTTTAAACTTCCTGTGGGTGTGACGTACGGATACGAGGGCCAGGCCGAGGACATGAAGGACCTTTTCCGGAATATGTTACAAGCGATGGGTTTGGGCGTGCTTTTGATCTATTTAGTTTTAGCTTCATTGTATGAAAGTTTTATCATCCCATTGACAATATTGCTGGCCCTGCCCTTGGCCATAGTGGGTGCAATGATTGCACTATTTGTTACAGGAAAAAGTTTCGATCTGTTTTCAATGATCGGGATCATAATGCTATTGGGGGTTGTGGCAAAGAACTCGATTCTGTTAGTCGACTATGCAAACCAGCAAATGGCGGCCGGTCTGCAAAGAACTGAAGCTTTGATTAAGGCCTGTCGGACTCGATTGCGACCCATTTTGATGACCAGCTTTGCCTTGATTGCTGGAACTATTCCGATTGCGATTGGACTGAATGAGGCTTCGGCCCAGCGAACCTCCATGGGGATAGCAATCATCGGTGGATTGATCAGTTCAACGGTCTTAACTTTAGTCGTTGTTCCTGCAGCCTTCGGTTACGTTGATGACTTTAGAATGTTTTTACTGAAAAGGGCCCGACAGATGGCGGGGACTCGGACCGTGGATCAAGAAATCAAAGCAAAGCCTTAAAGTTGATACAGGCCGCGGAAAGAGCGAATTTGGTCGATCTTATTGTAGAACGGTTTCCAATCATCATTTTCTGAAATGGAAAGCCAAAGACTTTCGACTTCCTCAATCAATAGCGTGCAGGCCTGGCCCGCAGCAAAGTAGGCGTGTTCTGCTTTTTCCGGCGCGTCTAAAGTGTACTGTTCCAGATGTTTTTGAAATTCGAGAAATTCGCTGCTGAGGTAAGCTTCCCCTTGAGGGGAGGCCTTTCTTCGCGTCTCAGGGGCCAGACTCCAGCAGTCAAAAAAACTTTGCTCGAATTGAACGTCCGGTCTTTCAAGAAAATTAAAAAAAGCAGCAATAAGATTCTGATTTTCAGTGGCATTCTCTTTGGGTTTCAAATTCAAGCGGCGAAAGAAGAATTTTTCAAAATTTTCAGTGAAGGCAATTGAAAACTTGGCCAAGATTGGGCTTGGATCAAGATCTGGGTAAGCGGCCCGAAGGGACTCTGCAAGTTGAAATAAATTCCAATGAACGGCGGTTGGCTGGCGACCATAACAATACAGCCCACGATGGTCAAAGTAGGCAGCCGTAAAAGCGGGGTCATAACTGGCAAGAAAGCGAAAGGGGCCGTAATCAAAACTTTCTCCGGTAATATTCATATTGTCGGTATTTAAAACCCCATGGACAAATCCAGAAATCATCCACTGGGCGCATAGTTTTGCTGATCGCTGGGTGACTTCCTGTAAAAATAATATTGCTTGGTCTGCAGATCCTGCAGCGGCCAGATCTTTTAGTTGCGGAAAGTAATTTTCTACCGAGTAGCCAACTAGCTTTTCGATATTTTTAGATTGCCCAAGAAAGGCAAGTCTTTGAAACGTTCCAAAACGAATATGACTGTGGCTAAGTCTTGTAAGAACTGCCGAGCGGGTTGGTGAGGGTTCGTCGTGACGGATCAGCTGTGCGCCGGTCTCGAAAAAACAGAATGTCTTGCTGGTGTTTACGCCCAGGCTTTCTAAAAGCTCGGTTGCTAGGGCTTCACGAAAGGCCCCTTTCAAGGTTAAGCAGCCATCACCGCTTCGTGAATAGGGCGTTTTGCCGCTGCCTTTTGTGCCAAGGTCTAAAGTTCTACCCGTCGTATCTTGCAATTGCGCAAACAAGAAACCGCGACCATCGCCAAGGTCAGGGTTGTAGGTGCGAAACTGATGCCCATGGTAGCGAAGCGCCAAGGGCGAATCGATATTCTGGGGAAGGGCTTGGAATTTTACAAAGTGGCGGGACCAGGCTTGTTCGTCATTGAGGATCAAATCAAGACCAAGATTTTGCATTTCGGCTTTGTTCAGATAGCGAGGTAAATCTTTCAAAAAGTGGGCGGCAGTAACTTTGTCATAAAAGTCTTCGCCTAAGCTGAATATAATAGGATTGGGCGTGTATTTCATCGACTTCCTTGACAGCAAAAAACCTTGTGGGCATAGATCTACACTCATATGAAGGCTTTTGCTGGGAAAATAAACAATATTATTAATTTGGATAAATTGGGCATGGGACTATCCCTGCTGTGCGCGATTCATTGTTTAGTGACACCTTTTTTGATGATGTCTTTGCCGATTATGGGGCGCTACTACATAGCTCATCCTTGGTTTCATGTTCTGTTGGCTTTGGTTATTATTCCGATTGGTTCCTTGGCTTTTATGAAGGGCTATCGGCATCACCGCAACATAAGAGTTTTTCTACTGGGAACTCCGGGATTATTTATCATTACTTTGATTCCCTATTTAAATCACAGCTTACGCTTTTCGTTGAACGAGCCCGTTTGGATGTTGGCAGGTAGTATGTTGGTGATCATAGCCCATTGGATCAATCGTCGCTCTTGCGCATGTGAATCCCACCATCACCACTAATTCCCACAGAGACTGACGCTGACTCACTGGCCTGGTCTCAATTCGTTTTCATTTCACTTTCATTACCGTGGGGCGTACTATTCCTGTAAATCTCAACAGTTGAAGGAGTCGCTTATGGCAGTTTCTCGTCGTGCGTTTGTAAAGACTTGTGCCCTGGCAGCTGGGGCTGGCATTGTTTTTCCTTTCATCGCTAATGCTGAAGAAAAACGGCGTGGTGGTAAGGCGGCTGAAGGTGGTCGTGGGGATATGGCCCTTCCCTTCGTTGAGCCTGGAAAAGAAATGGCCGCAGCCATGAACTATCAGGAAAAGAAATCCAACATCAAGGATGCGGCGTTAAAGGCCGATCGCCAAGGTGTTACCTGGGACAAGCAAATGTGTAGCAATTGCATGCTCTACACTAAATCTGGCGACAAGGGCGGCGCAGAGGTTGGAAAATGCAGCATCTTTGCAGGAAAACTTGTAAAGGGTTCTGCCTGGTGTGCAAGTTGGGCAAAAAAGGCCTAGCTTATCTTGGTGCAAAAAAACGTCATTGTTAAAAAAATGCGATGACGGGTCGGTGATCGGAACCCAGGCGGGGGCCGATCTCGTATCGTAATACTTTAAATTCAAGTGAATGCAATATGAAGTCGATGGGCAAACCCAATCTAGGAATCGGTGAAAACCAAGTAAAGGGGCGGGCAAACTTTTCGCCGGGGTCAATCAGTTCCGGTAACGAACCTCCCCCAAGTTTTGGCTTCAACAGATTTTTAAAGTGGTCTGACCATGGCGTACTATTAAAGTCGCCGATGACCAGAGTCGGCCTTTTACCTTGACTCATGATGGCCCGAATATTTTTAAAATATTCGTTGCGGGCTAGAAACTGCCTTTCGCTTAGTGGGGCGGGTGGGTGAACAGCAATGACTAAAATTTCTTCGCCATTAAAATTAAAGACACCGACAATCGCCCGTGAATCAAGAAAATCCATTTTTACTTCTTTCAATTCAATCGGTTCTAAGTCGGTGAAAAAGGCCATACCATCGATGGAATCACTGGGTAAGACCAAAGAGTGGGGAAGGAATTCTTTTAAAACCTCAAGTTCCTCAGCGGCAGTCGTAGTTACTTCCGGAGTAAAAATAATATGAGGCATGTCGGGCTCAAGAGAATTTTTTAGGTATTCAACAATTGAAAAAGTTTCGGTATTCTTAATATGCAAATTGAAAGAGATCACCTGCAAAGGACCTTTTGCGGTAGTGCTGGTGATAGCTGTTAGGGGCTTGGCGTCGGGCACATATTGATAGTAATATTTTTGGCTAAATTTGCTTAAGCCCATTACTGCAGCAATCGCCCCGGCAATGTACATAAAGAACTTTCTTTTTTCGCCCAAGAAATGCGGCAAGCCAAAAATTCCGATAGCCAAAAAATAGAACGGACGAAAGTTAGAAAGGATATCGAAGTACCAGACATTCGGGGCCGCGTCCCCAAGCGCGAAGCAAACACAAACAACAAAAAGTAGCAGGTTGCAAATCGCCCGGAAGGTATCCACTAGGAGGTTCTCAAGGCTCGGCGTAAAATTTTTCCGACATTGGTTTTCGGAAGTTCGGTTCTGAATTCAACTGACTTTGGTACTTTGTAGTTGGTTAGACTTTTTTTTGCGTGATCAATAATGTCTTGTTCCGTTATGGAAAAATCTTTTTTCACGATAAAGGCCTTTACGGCTTCGCCTGAATGGTTGTCGGGGATTCCGACAACGGCCACTTCGGCAACGCCTGGATGGCTGGCAATGGCTTCTTCAACTTCATTTGGGTAAACGTTAAATCCGGAAACTAAGATCATATCTTTTTTTCGGTCGACGATTTTAAAAAAACCGTTAGGAAGCATAATGGCAACATCGCCGGTTCTAAGCCATCCATCTTTAAGAACTTTAACTGTTTCATCCGATCGATTCCAATAGCCTTGCATGACCTGTGGGCCACGAATACAGAGCTCGCCGGCCTCGCCTTGCTTTACTGGCTGATCAAAGTCATCCCAAAGTTCAATATCCGTCGAGGGCAAGGGTAGGCCAATCGTGCCGACAATATCGCCACCAGTGATCGGATTGCAGCAGACTCCTGGGCTGGCTTCGGTTAAGCCATAGGCCTCAAATATTTGATTTTTTGTAAGTTCTTTCCAGCGGTCTGACACGGGCTTTTGCAGCGCCATGGCGCCAGCAATTGTAAGACGCAGATGCGAAAAATTAATGGTTGAAAAATCACGATGATTCATCAGGGCATTGAAAAGAGTATTTACCCCAGTCAAGACAGTAAATTGAACAGAGTTTAAAGTTTTTATAAAACCAGCAATGTCCCTAGGGTTGGTAATTAGAATATTTTCCCCACCATAGGTCATGAAGGTAAGGCAATTCACAGTCAGAGAAAAAATATGATAGAGAGGCAGCGCAGTGATAATAATTTCTTCACCTTCCTGCAAAACAGGTTTCATCCATTCAACGATTTGTTGCATATTACCAACAATGTTTTTGTGGGTAAGAATGGCTCCTTTGGAGACCCCCGTTGTGCCGCCGGTGTATTGCAAAAATGCGATGTCGTCCAGACTCAAGGGTACGTCGGAATAGGTATTTCGGCTGCCTATCTCCAGGCATTGCTGCAGTCGGTAGGCCTGGGGCAAATGATAAGCGGGCACCATTTTTTTCAAATATTTTATCACCGAGTTCACGACAAAGTTTTTGGGAAACGGCAAAAAATCGCCAACTTCGGTAACGATAACAGATCGGATGTCCGTGTCTTTAATGACTTCTTCAAGGAGATGGGCGAAGTTCGCTAGGATAACGATGGCCTTTGCCCCCGAATCCTTAAACTGATAACGCATTTCTGTTGCTGTATATAATGGATTGGTATTCACAACAATAAGGCCGACCCGAAGGGCGGCAAACATCACAACCGGGTATTGCAGCAGGTTGGGCATTTGTATCGCAATGCGATCACCCTTTTTTAATTTTAGCTCATTCTGGAAAAAGGACGCAAGCTGTCCGACCATCTGATCCAGGCGTTCAAAAGTTAAAGAGGCCCCCATATTTGTGAAGCTTTTCTTGGTGCGAAAGCGACGAACCGACTGATCAAAAATATCCATGATCGAAGTAAATTTAGTAAGATCAATTTCATGCGCTACCTGTGGTGGGTAGCTTTTTTTCCACGGCCGAGCCATTTCCATACTGCCTCCGAAATGCCAACGTCGTATCGATTCTGCGATGGCTTGAAGAAAAAGTTGTCTTAGGAAAAGTCTAACGGAATCTGATAGTTGAGCAAGGTAGTTCGCAATTAAATGCGGCTAGGTAGTGAACAGTTGTCTGCCAATTGGGCAGTGATTTAGATGTGTCTCACCCTGAGACTTTATAAATTCATTTTATCCGCGTAAATACAGATACTTAAGGGGTAGCTTTGAACTCGGCGAGGCCCTCGTTTTGCTTCTCTTTTAGGGGTGAGGTGGTTATGGTCTTTAAGACGATGGTATCAATGATTCTGGCCTCGGTCTTGATTGGCCTTTTCCTTGCCCATTGGGATACCTCAGGTGAAAAGACGCCAAGACTAAAGTCAGGGGCGTCCCGTGGAAGCATGCTGAGGGAAAACCCGAGTCCGCTTTTAAATACTAGTCAGCGAATACGAAAGAAAATAAGCAATATGCAACTTGGTGCAGCCGCTGCTGAAAATGGTGGCAGCGAAAGTAATGCCACAGAGCTTGCCACTCAGGAAAGCTGGGTTCACTGGAGCGGGCAAATTGTTTTGATCAACAAGCTTGTGGCCCAATCGCATAATCTTTTCCAACAGGCTTTCAATGCAGTTCTTGATCGTAAGCCAATTCATTTGCATTCAGTGGATTCGCCATTTAAAGAAATTTTATGGCGAATTCGCGCGCGCTATGATGCGGACGGCGTCCCCTTGTCGCTGGCCGAGTGCCGAGCCGGCGATTATCAATTTGTCTTCGCCGGAAATCCTGGTGCTGCGGCGAAGGAAGTCAATTTTGTAAAATGTGAAGACGGTGGAGGTTCTCGTTTGGTCGCCAAATTTGAATTTATGTCGGCAGACCGAATTAATACCCAATTGGTAAAGGCGGAATTGCCCCGAGGATTTGGCGTCTTTTTGGCAAGCCTGGTTACGGATTCAACCAAAGTTTTAAAATCCTGCAGAATGCAGCATAAAGATGAAATTCTAACTGAGTTAGACTGCCCGGGTTTGGGCCAGAATGCAGACCGGGAAACCTTCGTTGAGTTTGAGGCCTTTCATTTTCAAAAGGCTGGACCGAAAGTTTTAGTGGTCAAAGGTTCTCGCCGAAAAAACTTTGACGAGGTTAAAGAAAAGCAGACCCTCGATGTGCCTTTGATCGGAGATATTAAAGTAGCAATTGAAGCTTTTCCAGAAACTCAACAAGAGACCAATCGGGCTATTGCCTTGCCTGCGGTTGCATTGCCTGGCAGTGAGCCCAATCAGAGCCAAGGTCAAGACTCCAACCCGAATATGCCCGCAGCGCCATTGCCAGCGGGTTGGGTAAATAATGGTGTCCTTCCTGAAGCTCCAGCCTCAACCAACACTGGGCACGGGGAGTTAGCCGGAGACTTAGCCCAAGATGCGATGCCACCGGCAGCAGCGCAGCATCCAGAGCTGGCGGCGCAAGTTAAGCAGTCCGACCTTGGCATTGAGACCCTGCCCGCGCAGCCGCCGGAGGCTTTGCATTACCAAACAGAAAATGCGCCTTTTCAGCCGCCGACGTTACCCAACCAATCAGGGGTTCAAAGCCCTGAATCGGACACTGTGGCCAATCCCTTGGAGTCTTTGCCTACTCAAGCGGAAGCGCCGTCAGATTCAAGGTGACCAAGATCCTTTGTTTCAGGTAGCTTAGCGCTTTCACGGAGGAGGATCTTGGATATGGCAAAGGCACGGAAAAATTCATCTGTCCGATTAAAGACAAAATCGAAAACGGTTTTAAAGGCAATAACTCAGGTCAAAGGCAAACCCAAGGCCAAAGCCGTTATTAAGAGCGCAGCCAAGGCTGCAGTTAGTAGCGCAGCCAAGGCTGCAGTTAGTAGCGCAGCCAAGGCTGCAGTTAAGACCAAAGCCAAAAAAATTCCCAAAGTGGTAAGCTCAATGAAAGAGAAACTCAAGAATACCGCGCCCATTTTGGGGGAAACTGTTCCTAGTTTTAAATTGCCTTCGACGGCCGGAGATTTTGATCTGTCAGCATTGCGTGGTAAAAAAGTAATACTTTATTTCTATCCCAAAGATTCAACCCCTGGTTGCACGATTGAAGGCAAGGAATTCTCTGACCATATTAGTGAGTTTAAAAGTCTTGGTGCGGAGGTCTTTGGGATTTCCCGGGATAGCTTGAAGTCTCATGATAATTTTAAATGTAAAATGAATTTTCACTTTGAGTTACTCAGTGATCAAAGCGAGACAGCTTGTCAACTTTTCGATGTGATCAAAGAGAAAAACATGTACGGCCGCAAGGTGATGGGTATTGAACGCAGTACTTTTGTCGTCGATGAAGACGGTAAGCTTGCGGCAGAGTGGCGCCAGGTTAAAGCGGAAGGCCACGCCAAACTAGTTTTAGAAAAAATAAAATCCCTGAGCCAATAGGGCTCAGGTTTCTAACGGGGGGGCGCGTGAAATACTTTGAAATCTCTCCGCTTATCTCCCCCCGATTGGCCGTATTTCCGGGTGACGTCGCTTTTTCTAGGCAAATTTCTTTGGATGCTAAGCTGGGGCAGCATCTGACCCTATCTTCCGTGCAGACGACCTTACATCTTGGGGCCCATGCCGATTCGACTTCGCATTATCATCAAGCTGGGCAAGGGGTCGAGCGCCGTCAATTGGAAGCCTATCTGGGGGATTGCCAGGTAATTCGTGTCGGGTGTCGAGCGGGTAGCCGGGTTTCCCCACAGGATATTTCTGATAAAAAAATCGTTGCGACCCGGGTTCTTATTGCGACGAATTCTTTTCCCAATCCGGAAAAGTGGAATGACGATTTTATGTCCCTATCCCCGGAGTTGATCCATCACTTGCATGGTCAGGGGGTCAAATTGGTGGGTATTGATACGCCCAGTGTAGATCCCTTTGATTCTAAAAAGTTAGAATCGCACCAAGCCTTATATACTTGTGGCATGGCGGTGCTGGAGGGACTTGATCTTAGCCTCGTCCCCGAGGGGCTTTACACGTTAGTGGCGCTGCCTTTGCGTATCGAAGACGGTGACGCATCCCCAGTGCGGGCAATTCTATTGGCAAAAAGTGGACTAATCTAAGGCTTGGCGTTGGCTTAGCGATCAGAAGCCGACGACCCGCCGACGTAACTCATGCTTCGTCGCAGCTCTTTGGGTAAGGTCGGGATCATCGATCTGGGAATTAGAAATGTTGTCAGGTTGAAAAAATCAGTAAAGATTTTATGCTTTTCCGTAGCTGATTTTAAATAGTCGGTGCCAGAACTTCCGCCAGTGCCGATTTTTTTGCCCAACATTCGGTGGGCCATCATCGAGTGTCGATACCGCCATTGGGTCATGTGCTCGTCCAGGTCCGTGAGTGCTTTGATCAAACGATATGGCATTTGTAATATGGGCTCGTCACGGTAAAGCTGAATCAAAAGTGCGGCGCGAATTGCCTTCTGCGATAGGCGAAAGTAATTTTCTTTTTGCAGGTTTTTGTATTCGCTTTCGCTGAACAAGGCCTCAAAGGTTTTCTTTGTTCCATCAAGCTGCTGCAGATTTTTTTCTAGCTCCGCCGCCGAGAGGCGGGGGTTCTGCTCAAGAATTTTTCGATCATGTGCCAAAAGTTTATCGACAGCTTGTTGATAGGATTTCCAGAAGTCAAAACTGTCTGTTTGTAAAAAAGGAGTTCGCTCGAGCCACTTTTCAGTAAGATCAAAAAGCGAGGGCGCGGCAAGGGCTTGCTGGATAGTTTCTTGTTGGGCTGGTTTTAAATAGGAATAGAACGGCCCTTGGCTAAACGCCAACCGTTGCTCAATCTTAAGGCCAAGTTTTGTCTCTAGGACCCGCCACGATAAACTTTGAAAGCCACTGGCCGGGAAAAGAAAGTCGCGGAAATCCAAAAAGTCTAAGGGGGTCATGGTCTCCAGAATATCGATCTGGCCATTAATAAATTTTTGAATTTCAACAATTCGTTCTAAACGGGCAACCGCTGTGCCCATTTGGCTTTCGTCAACATTGGATTGGCCAAAGCTTGTCATGACAGAGTCTAGCTCGAAAATCATTTGTTTGAACCAAAGCTCATAGGTTTGATGGACAATGATAAAGAGCATTTCATCATGGGCACCTGCCCCTTGTCCAAGCTCTAAGCTGCGCCGGGATTGAGCCTCTAGAATTTTATCCAATTGAAGATAGTCATGATATTGAACCGGAGGATATTTCATTGTAACCCCTTGGGGAATGGTAGGAAGTGATTTTGTGAAAGCTGTCGCAGCAAATTTGCAAACTCATAAATTTCGTGCGGTGTGGAATCCCAAGAGGTCATCCACCGGCACTCGAAGGTATTTTCATCCCAAACGTAAAAGAAAAATTTTTCGCGAAGTGGTTTTACCCAAGCCTGGGGAATTTTTGCAAAAACTGCATTGGACTGGGGTTCGCAGCGGATTTCAACACCCGGAATACTTTTGGTTTCCTGATAAAGTAACTGGGACATTTTCAGCGAGTGTGTCGCAATATCCTGCCACAAAGGGGTGCCCAAGTATTCCGAAAACTGGGCCGCAATGAAACGGGTTTTCGAGGGCAATTGACCCAATTGCTTGCGTTGATACTTAAAATTTTCGCCAAGTTTTTTATTCAAGACAATGACGGCCTCGCCGAACAGAAGACCATTCTTGGTGCCACCAAATGAAACGACGTCAACACCAAGCTCTGTTGTCATCTGTGCAAGTGTCATATCCAGATAAACACAAGCATTGACCAGGCGGGCCCCATCCAGATGTACGAATAAGTTCTCTTTGTGGGCCCACTCAATAATCGCCTTTAGTTCTTCCCTTGAGTAACAATTCCCAAGTTCAGTCGGTTGGGTAAGGCTGACCGCGCTGGCCTGCGGATAGTGCTGGTCGCCCCTTCGGATCAAGGCTTTTTGTAAAGCTTCAATTGAAATTTTGCCATCTTTCGAGGGTAGGGGCAAAAGTTTGAAGCCCCCCATAATTTCGGGGGCGGCACATTCATCTTGATTGAGGTGGCTGATGTCCGAGCAAAAGACGCTATTAAAGGACTGAGAAACGGTTTTTAAGGCTAAAACATTGGCAGCCGTGCCATTGAAAACGAAATGCACCTGTGCCTCGGCGCCAAAAATTCGTTTAAAAATAGTTAAGCTATTCTCTGACCATGAATCTGTGCCGTAGGCAGGTGCGTGGTCAAGATTTGCGGCGCTGATGGCGACAAGTAATTGCGGATGAATTCCTGAATGATTGTCGCTGCCGAAGCCTTTCATGGGCGGACTCCTTTAGGTATTGCGAAGTGAGCTCAGGTATTGATGCACGATAAGTGCGGCCAGCTTTGAAGTCTGATGATCGAAATCCAAGGGTGGCGAGACCTCGTAAAGTCCAAGGCCACGGACTGAAAAACTGTCAGTAAGCCATTTAAGTGCGCCTGAGAATTCGCGGAAGTTAAGACCGCTGGTCCAGGACTGCGAGCACCCAGGTGCTTCGTTGGACGTAAAACAATCCAGATCTAAGCTGACAAACACGGGGGACTGCAAAAACGAATTCAAGCGATTTTTTAAAGCTGGAAGTAGCCCCTTGTCAGCGATCTCTAGCAAAGAAATAATTTGCGCACCTTTTTCTTGGGCCCACTGCAGGTGATGCCGTGAGTTGCATTGAGCTTGAATTCCAACTTCAAAGAAATGGATTTTTCTTTCAAACTCTGCCAGCAATCGATAAAAAGGTGTCCCCGAATTGAAGCCTTTGTCGCTAGGTCGAACATCCAGGTGAGCATCAAAATTAATAACGATAGGCGTTTTTCCCTGTTCGATCATCGCTTGGCAGAATCCAGCACTATCGGGAAATCCATAGTCATGGCCACCACCAAGGCTGACCCAAGATTTTTCTTGCTGGGTTGCAGAGTAAGCTAAATCTCGCGCCTGCTGGTGCCTAGTTTCTAATTTCTCATCGGTTGCAAGGTCACCAAAATCGGCAATTTTTGCAACTGAGCGCGAAAACAAATCCGGAGTCATTCGATATAAATAGTTTCGTATCCAAAAGGGGGCTTCCTTTGCACCCAGGCGCCCGCCATTGAGAAGAATTCCCTCATCGTCAGGATAGCCCCAAAGCTGCAAGGCAAAATCATTGTTAAAAAGGTCTTTAGCCTTCGCTCCAGCTACAGCAGCCTGAAAGCTTGCTAAATCGCCAAGACGTAAATCCAAAGGATCATTTTTTGCAAAGAAAAGTTTCTGATCCGGCGGCTTCAGTGCAATCATGGATCCAGTTTGTTCATCTGAATTTTTGCATTTGGTTGACCTGTATTGGAATCAAAAAACTGCAATTGTGCCTTGCGTTCGCGCAAAGTCAGATTGGCAAGAGAGGCCACAGAGTTATTGGAAAAAAAGACCTTCCAGCCGTCGGCATCCGCTGGGCTGATTGAATAATTAAAGGCAATTTGTTGAGAGCTCGTGGCCGCTCGAATTTGAACTTTTTTGAAATTGGAAAAATCAAGAATAGCGCCGGATTGATCTTTCCAGCGACCTACCAATCCTTGAAGGCCAACGTAATCAACCGTTGTCAGCAGGACTTCGCCGTGATCTGTGAACTCGCCAGTGCCAAAAAGATAGTCTCTTGCGTGCAGCTTATTAAGTGCCGCAGCGGCTTCTTCTGTGGCTGCTCTCAAGGGAAAACGCCGGTTATCGTTGGTTCGCAGCAAGATGTGACCATCATTTTCTTGTAGAACAATCCCCGAGACCTGAGCGGACTGGGCATTGACTTCGATCGCTACCGACGACGCAACAAAGATGATAATGGCAAGCAAAAGACGATTCATGGGCTGTATGTCTCATTACATCAAACCTAGGGTCAAAATAATAATTGGCAAAGTAACTTGTGGCGTTAACTAGATTAGAAGCCCGGCATGATCCTTCCCAAAGACGGGACCTCGTATCAAAATAAAAATTGTGGGGCACTGATGCAGGCATGGAAGAAAAATTATTCACGAACTTTCAATTGGCTGAGGGATCAGGGCCATTCTTCTTTGATCCAAGAAGTTGAATTCTATGTGGATCAGGTTGCTGAGGACCAGCAAGAGTTGATGCTGCCCCTGTTTCTTTATGGCAAAGCAAAGGATTCACTGCAGTCCGAAATTCTAACTGAAATACTCAAGCTTGAAACCGCAATCATCGCCGCCCGCTCGATGTGGAATTTGACAGTGAAGCACGATGAAAATCAAGTGACACTGTCGGCGCATGTAAATCCTGTCGCAATCGATCTGGCCGCTTCGTGGTTAGGTGTTTCAGCTGGTCTTTATCTGATTGAGCCCGTAACTGAATCCGTAACTGAATCCGCCACTGGGCCCATCAAATTGTACCGACTGAATTCTATTCAAGCGGTGCTTATCGATCTGCTCGGGGAAGAACGAAAGTATAGCTTAGCACAGCTTTTATCCAGTGCTGCCATAGAAAAAATCTGCAGCAATAAATCAGAGTCCGAGCTCAGACAAAATATTCTCAACCTTCAGCTGGCTGGTTTTTTGCGATTGCCTAAGTCTTCAGAGAGTTCATTAAATCGCTTAGATGTTGCAAATGTTGCAAAGGAAATCTACCCACTGCGCTGATGATCAACTGACGTGGCGCGGATTTTTTGGGTACGCCTTCGAAAGAAATGAGGCGATCCAGCGCATTGCATGAGCTTGCAATAACCGACATTGGATCAAGTTTAGACTCAGGTAATTTTTGTGGAAAACCTTGGCCGTCGACGAATTCTTCATGTTGGGCAATGATATTAAGCACAATTGGATCAAAATGCTTTTTATCCTTGACTCTTGTTACGCTGTCGATCGGATGCTTGCGGTAAGCCTTAAGTTCAACCTCTGTAAACAGTTTGATTGGCCTAGCAATATTAATTCCAGAATAAAGATGTTCAATATCGTGCAAGAGGCAGCCAAGAGCCAGCAGCTGCACGTGACTAGCGTCCGCGTTGCCAAGTTTTTTCGAAAGGGCAATGGCAAGGGTGGATACGGCGGCGCAATGGTGCGGAATATTTTTGTCATTATTTTCCATGGCCATAATATGGGCAAAAGCGCCGCCTTCATTTTGCAAAAATTCAGCAAATCGCCCGACGTCTTCTTTGGCTTGTTTGTAGAGGGACTCATTTGTCGGATCTTCCATAATGGCTTCACTGTTGCTTTGCTGCGCGCCTTGGGCAATATCAGAGCGGGTCTGCAGATCTTTTCCAGATTTTGAGTCATAGGCAAGTTCAATATTGCGCGACAAGTAGGTTCGATAAAGGGTTTCTTCATCGATAGAAATAAACAGCTTTTTTAAATTTTTAGCTTTTAGCCTTGTCAGGCGCTCGCCTTCAAAGCTATCGCCTTTTTTTAAGTAAAGGAGATGCTTGTCGTTAATCTTAACATACGAATCAAAGTCGATTTTTTGGTCACCCCTAAGGGTACTGACCCGAATGGGAACAAACTGTTTTTCACTCATCGCTGAACCATGTTTTGTTCCATTTTCTGCGCCTTTAATCGACTTTTTTAGCTTGCGCACATGTTTTTTTATAACTTACAATTAAAAGATGTCCAATGATGTCGATAAAGAAATTATAGAGGAATTCCAAATAGAATCAAGGAACTTGATCGATCAGTTAATGAATACTTTGGAAAACTGTGAGGGTGATTTTTCTCAGGTCCTACGTCTAGAAAGTTATGGGCAGACGGTGGACCGGATAATGGGTGGGGCTCGCAGTGTGTCGGGACAAATTGCGGGTGGAAGTCAGTTGATTCAGCAGCTGGGCGATTACGCAGCTGTCTGCAAGGCTGTCGGCTACAAGGCGTCACAGATTAGCGGCAACCTGGAGTTTTATAATATCTGTGTCGCTTTTCTTTTAGATTCGACGGCGGTCCTTAGTGAGTTAGTCGACGGAATAAGCGGTCGCCCAGAAGCGGAGTTAAAGGACTTTATCTCGGCAACTTTTATTGAACGCTTAAAGTGGGTTTCAAACCAGTTTGGCGAAGGCGTTCGGGCCTCGGTTGACATCAATAAAGGTCTGGATCAAAAAATGTCGCAGGAACAGATCGATTCATTGATACAGAAGCTGGGATTGGGTTAAGCAGAGCAGTTTCTAATTTCTATCCTCAAGCTCTAGATCTTGCCATCGGGCCAGGGTCCATTTTGCGAGATCGCTTAGCTTTTCATTTTGCAAATAGCTTTCAATTTCGCCGCGAAGTTCAGTCAGGTTTTGATTTCCAGCGACCACCATTGCATTTCGCCGCAGTCCAAATGCGCCGGCTCTTGCCAGGGGTGTTGAACGCACTTTTTTTTGAATTTGCTTTCCCGAGGCCTTAAGAAAAAAGCTCAGATCCTGGACTAGCTTTTGCCTTTGGTCGGCCAGTAGCGGACGCTGGGGTAGAGCCTCGTGGGAAGCAGGGTAGGCGAAAGCCTTAAATATTTTTTGATTCCACGGGCATACAGTTTGGCAGATATCGCAGCCAAAAAACCAATCGCCCATTTTTACGCGCAGCTCAATATCTGGTACTTTGCGGGACTCAATGGTCAAATAGGAAATGCATTTGCGGGCATCAAGTTTTTTGTCTGCAACAATCGCTTGTGTCGGGCAAGCTTGGATGCAGCGATTGCAGGATCCGCAGAAGTCGGGCAGCATCGGGTTGGGGTTGCTTAATTCTAGGCTAGTAATGATTTCACCAAGCAAAAAGAGGCTGCCTTTTTGGGGATGAATCAGACAGGTGTTTTTACCGATCCAGCCCAGGCCTGCGCGGTAGGCCAGGTCGCGCTCCATCAGGGGTATGCTATCAGTTGCACAAGTGAAGCTTTCGCTGGGAAAAATAGTTTGTAATTCGCTGGCAAGGGACTCAAGTTTTTCCCGCAGCCAGAAGTGATAATCGGCCCCTTGAGCGTAAAGACTAACTCGAGGTGATGCAATCGGAAAGGCCACTGCCGTCGAGCCCTGAGTCGCCGGGGTGCCGACCGGAAAATAGGGAAAAGCAAAAGCGAAAGAGCTGCGGGCCATGGGCCAGTGGGTTTTAGGGCTTTGCTTTTTTGCCAGGTGATCTTTGAGGTAATTCATCTCGCCATGCAGGCCTTGTTGAATCCACTCTTGGTAGACGGGGAAACTGATGGGCGTCGTTAGCTCGGCCCAGCCAAAATGGGAGTAACCAAGCTGGGCTTGATGCCTTTCAAGGATTTTTTGCAGTGAGGTTTGAAGTGTTTGCGACATTAATTCGGATTCTTTCTGTATTCTTGTAATTACTTTGGAAAACCTAGGATAGCCAAGCAAAAGCCAGCTCAATGGCCACAAAGAATCAGTAAACAGCATGGAAAAATTAGATATGATGCGGTCAAGTGATGCGTTTTTTGGATTTCTATGTGCAAAATACAAAGCTTATGCTAGCGAAATTCAGTGAAACCCAAGAATACCTGGTGGCTCTGTCTATCTGCAAAAAATTGCAGGGCCAGGGTTTCTTGGCGTTATTTGCTGGCGGCTGCGTGCGGGATGCCCTTATGGGTCAGCAGCCCCGTGACTTTGATATTGCGACCAGTGCCTCGCCGGAACAAATCGAACAGCTTTTTGCAAAAACCGTTGGTGTTGGTCGAAGTTTTGGAGTGATCGTTGTGATTCAGGAGGGACTGCAGACCGAGGTCGCTAGTTTTCGCAGCGATGGTCAGTATGTGGACGGGCGTCACCCCTCTTCGATTCGCTTGTCGACGCCACTGGAGGACGCACAACGCCGGGACTTTACAATCAATGCCTTGTTCTGGGATCCGATCAAAGCGCAACTCATTGATTATGTTGAAGGGCTTGCGGATCTGCAAAAAAAGCTGATTCGTGCGGTAGGTGATCCACGACAACGATTTAGCGAGGATCACTTGCGACTCTTGCGGGTGGTGCGTTTTGCTGGTCAATTAGGATTTGCGATCGAAGAAGAAACTTGGACACAGCTGCAGGCCTGCGCCAGCGACGTCAATCAAGTTTCAGTCGAGCGCATCCGCGAAGAACTGGAAAAGCTTTTAAATCGCTCTATGGATCTCAGGGGGCTTCGTGTCTTGGCAGACTCTGGATTGCTGGCGGCCCTTTTCCCTGGCCTTACTGGCTATCGAGAGCCACAGTTTTTTTTCTCAGAGACCGACACCGGTATTGAAAGGTGGCTTGCTTTTTTTCATTGGCTGGCCGCAATGCAGCCCAGAGAAAATGGCGCCAAGGAATTCGATCTAGCGGGAACTTTAAAACGCTTGAAATTTTCAAATCAAGAAAAACGTTGTCTAGAGACCGCCTATCCGGTTTTGCTTCAAGAACAAGAGCTTGAAAATTTGCGACCAGGGCGACTTCTTGAGAAATCCTATGATTCAAACTGGTGGCTGGGGTTGTCGTATGCAGCCAAAAGAAACCCACGCTTAAAGCAGGTTCTTGCCAGTGCCCTAAAAGGACAGCAAACTTTGGGGTCAACCAAGCCGCTGCGCTTGGTGACAGGTAATGACTTGCCAAGCCGCTTACGGGGGGTTGAGATTGGTAAGATTTTGCAAGAGTGCTACTGGCTGCAGCTAGAGGGTCTTTTTTCTGATCGGACAGCCGCCTTGGACTGGATTGCGCAGGAGTCTAAAGATGATTAAAGTCTACACGGCCGAGGGTTGGCGACGCGTTTTCGCATGGGTGATTGATTCGAGTCTATCAAGTCTGTTTTATCTGCCGATTTGGGTCCAGCTCGGGTTTTTGCTGGGTCCAACAACTCAGCATACCCTTTCGCTGAGTTTGCTGTTGCTTTGTTTTGCTTTGCAATTTTGTTTTCGCTGGATGGTTCTTTATTTTCTAGCAGCCAGCCCAGGCAAACTTTTGTTTGGCTTACGAGTTGTGAACGCCCATGAGCCGGAATCACCCTTGGGACTTACGCAAAGTTTTTTGCGAGTCCTTGCTGATCACTTAAGTCTATTTTTTGGCGATGCGCTGAGAATACTGGCTTGGTTTCGCTTTGATCGAACACATGTTTCGGATTGGGTTGCCGAGACCCGCGTGGTGCAGGACTGGCCCCGCAAAAGGATCCCTCGTCGGCGAATCCTAGTGGCTAGTCTTGGTTTTATCTTTCTATTGCAGTCGGGTTGGAGTCAGGCTTACTTTTTATTTCGACGAATAGACTATAAAAATGGGGTCTTGGTGGTCTTGAGTACGCATAACGCAAATCGTTAGGACTGAGCGAATCGATTCTGATTGGTCACAATCAGAGTGTGAATAATTTACGCCTTAAGTTTCAAAAAATCCGCAGTCGTTTTCAGAGCTTGAAGTCCTGGCTTCTTGCCAATCCGTTTCAGACGGCTTTGATCTTTATATTTATTACTTGGTGGGCCATCGGCACAGCCCTGTATTTTCTCGAGCGAAATGTTGAAGGCAAAAACATTGCCACCTTTGAAGATGGGATTTGGTGGGGCATCGTGACCCTTGCCACTGTTGGCTACGGTGACAAATTTCCGATAACGACGACGGGGCGAATCTTAGCTACGTTTTTAATTGTCTCTGGCGTGGTCGGCATCGCGATTGTCACGGCAAAAATTTCTTCCTATTTTTTAGAAAGAGCTTTACGCGAGAGGAGGGGTATTGTGGATAGCAGTCTCCTGAAAAATCACTTTGTGATCTGTGGCTGGAAGCCTGAAATGGCAACTTTTTTATTGGCCATTTTAGAAAGTAATCCAAAAATTCGGGATGAGGAGATTGTCCTCATCAATAACGCCCCAGACTCGGATTTGGAAAGTCTGCTGGAAATTCCTCGGTTAAAAAAAGTAAAGGTGATCCGCGGCGACTTTTTTATTGAAGTGAACTTGCGCAGAGGCGCGCCGGAGCGGGCGCAAAAGATTTTGATCTTAGCCGATGCGACCCCCAATGCCCAAGGTCGAATTCCGACGATTACAGAAGCTGATGCCCGAACAATTATGACAGCGATGACTTTAAGTAATATTGCAAAAGGAGTTTCGGTGGTGGCTGAAATTCTGGATTCGGGAATGGATCAGTATCTGCGCATTGCCCACGTGAATGAAATTATTTACAGCCGGGACTATTCGCGGTTGCTTTTGGCAATGGCCTCGACCGGTACCGGCGTCACCAATATTTTTCATGATCTCTTGGATCCCCACAGCCCATTTTTTTTGAAAACAAAAGAAATTCCCGAGGGGCTTTTGGACAAAACTTACTCGCAACTGAAAGAAGTTTTTGAAAAAAGTCGTGGCAGCGAGGTTCTTCTCGGAATTCTTGAAAATTCTGGGAACAGCCATTTTGCCAAAGAGAAAGCTCTGCGCTTAGCCCAGCAAACGGCAAATATTTCCCAGCTGGTGCAGAATCTTCAGTCGGTAAAGGCTCTGCGCTTTAATCGGCCCCTATTTGGCCCTTCGGGTGACTATGTGATCCGCGAAGGGTCGATGGCCATTGTTATTGAAAGACATGGGGAAAAAGATGGTTGAGACTTCGGGATTGCAAAAAGAGAGTCCATCATTGCTTCTTTCTAAGGTCGGGCTTTTCGCGGGACTTAAAGACAAGGTCGGTGCGTTTGCGGGCCTTGCTGAAATCATGCAGATTAAAGATTTTTCCCTTGGGCATAAGCTGACCGTAGAGGGGCAAATGGGCGATGAGCTTTTTATTCTGATCAATGGGCAGGTCAGCATTACAAAAAACACACCAGAAGGTGATTCTTATAAAGTTGTAATTTTGAATTCAAGTATCACTCCAGCATTGGGTGAAGGCGGATTGATTGAGGCAGAACCGAGGTCCGCGACAATCACCTGCGACACCAATTGCAAATGCCTAGTCCTAACTCGTGAGTCCTTTTTGCTATTTACTGAAAAGAATCCGGAGTGGGCCGTTCCGATTTTACAGAAGATTGCCTTAACCTTGATGATAAGGCTGCGGCAGACCAGCGGGGATTTGATGCTTTTGCACAAAGCTTTGATGGATGAAATCCGTGGCTAACTGGTCGAGGTATCCCGAGGACTAGCAACGCGAGCTTTGAAATCTTAGTGTTTTTAGAGTGTTGCCGAGCCGATGATGCCATCGGTCTAGTTTTCGAAACTAAAATCCAAAGCTATTGATTTCAAATTCGATTCCTGACAGACTTTAATCAAGGGTTGTTTGACTAAAGTTGGCTTCATGATGCTGATCAAAGGCTTGCTAAAAGAACTGATAACAGGTTTTCAAACGAAAAGCTGCAGGACTTAAAGCTAGAAAAAGACCAGGATTAAAAAGTGCCTCATGTAAAATGACTTTGTGCTAGGTTTGTGTGAATCAGGGAATAGATTTGCACCATTTGTCCGACGCACAGTTAGAATATTTCGGGTTTTAGAATTTTTTAAGGTTAAACCAGGCAGAAGTTAGTGAGGGTCTACGGTAATTAACCGAAAACCTAATAGCGACTGTCAAACAATAAAAAGGGGAGGAGCAAGGATGCTCAGAGATGTCCTAATACAAAAAGGCCTGTCGAACAGGGAAGCAGAGGTAGCGGAGCTCGTTTCTAAAGGTTTGTCGAACAAGGAAGTCGCAAATCAGCTGTTTGTTACTGAAAAAACAGTGAAGTTCCACCTCACAAATATTTACAAAAAAATGAACGTGAAGTCTCGTGCCCAGCTGATAGTTTGGTGCTTGCCTCATCTTGGTTTTGTCGAAAACGAATCGCGCAACGAACCAAAAGCTCCTGCGGCCAATGCGGCCTATGGTGCTTCTGTTGCTCAGACAATTCCAGCTGGGAACGCGCCTGTTTCAGGAACACCGAATATTATTCCTGGACGCAGTAACGATATCGGCCGCGGTAACGGCGATGTTGGGATGGGAATGTAATTGAGTCTCAAGCTTTAGAGAGGTCATCGGAACAATGAATGCCGCTGGAAAACCAAATGGAAAACCAGTTAAGGCTTCAGAAGTCGTAATGACGGAGCTTGTTTTACCGAGTCATACCAACTCCCTCGGAGGCATCTTCGGGGGAGTTATAATGTCATGGATCGATATCTGCGGGGCCATTGCGGCTCAACGCCACTCCAATAAAATATGTGTTACAGCGTCAATAGATGGTCTCGACTTTGTGGCTCCAGTCAAAAGTGGCTGGGTGGTTAATTTGCGTTCCAGAGTAAATTGCGTTGGTAAGAGTTCAATTGAAGTTGGTGTCCGCGTCGATGCGGAGAATCCGCAGACGGGTGCAACTTTTCATACGGCCTCGGCCTATCTGACTTTTGTCGCTTTGAATCCAGACGGTTCAAAATCTTTAGTTCCCCCTTTAATTCTTGAAAGCGAAGAAGACCTGCGAAGAAATGCCGCAGCCATCGAGAGACGAAGCCTGCGCAGAGGACGTCGTGGTTGAAAGCCATTTCTAAAATCGATCTAAGTTAACTCAATTTAGCTCTATTTGTTATTTTTCCGCTTGGCTTGAGGGCGGAGGCTAGCTTTTTTTTGGATCTTCGCAATTGCAATTGAACTCAAGTATAATGGGTTATGCCGCAAACGAAGAATCCGCTGAAGCTGATTTTAGACGATGAGAAGTTTGAGAAAGCTATTTCCTACGTCAAGCAGTCGGCGGGCTCGATTAAGCATTTGAGTTCAAGTGAACTTGCGCATTTAAATCAAATTTTAACTGGAAACGAAGAAGCCTGGCGTTTGATGGCGGTTCAAGTGCAAATTCCTTCAGGCGACGTTCAGAACTTTAATGTGATTTCAAATCCCATTCATCGGGCCCGGGAAATTATTGGGGATAGTTTACAAATGGTGGGCAATTCCCAGGTGGTCGAGGCGGCCCAGCATCTGTATGTTCACTTAGTGAGGGAGCATCTCTTCAAAGAAGCCAACCGTCGGACGGCCGTTTTGGCGGTTTTGTGGGTGACTGAAATGTCTGGGATTGTGATCGATCCCAAAGCTTTGCTGCAAATTAAAGTTGGAAATTTGCGAAATCCCAGCGATGAAAGAGCTTTGGGCCATAAGGTGAAGCAGCTTCTAGGGTCGTGATGAGCCAAGACCTGAGCCACCGTCGGTAGCTAACGGTAACTAAAATCACTGGCCTAAAATTTTGTGGTGTCTTTCGTTTAAAAAAATACCAAAAATCGAAAAGCATTGTATGACCTTTTTATTTAACCAGATAGTCTTTCCAGCGTGAGATCAGTGTTGGAGTCATCTGCGCGTAACAAATCGTACCTTCGGTGCCTTGTTCTTTGCGGACAATTCGTGTTTCACGAGATAAATCAAAAATTTTAAATTCTTGAGTGTGGGGGAAATAGAGCTCGACATCTTCTTGCATTTGGTTGACAGAGTCCGCCATTTGCTTTTTTAGCTGATCCATTCCTTGGCCCGTAATTGCCGATACAAAAACCCGCGGGAAGTGTTTGACGCGGAATTGACGCTCCATCGGCGCAATATCGACCTTGTTAAAAACATGAATTATTGTTTTACTTTCCCAGCCAAATTCTTTAATCAGGGCTTCGACGACCTCAATCTGTCGATTCATATTCGGCGACGACAAATCAATAACATGAATTAAAACATCAGCGTCGGAGCTTTCCTCAAGAGTTGCCTTAAAGGCTTCAATCAATTGTGGTGGTAGTTTGCGAATAAATCCAACCGTGTCGGTGACCACAGCAGGTGGGCCTTCGGGTAAAAATACTTTGCGTGTTGTTGGGTCCAAGGTTGCAAAAACTTGATTCTTTGAAAGCACTTGAGCGCCAGTCAGCCGATTCAACAGAGAACTTTTTCCAGAGTTGGTATAACCAATCAATGCAAAGCTTGGAATTTCGTGGCGTTTGCGTGAGCTTCGATACTGGGCGCGATTCTTTCGCACGCCATCGAGTTTCTTTTTGATCAGAGAGACTCGCTCGCGAATGCGCCGACGATCACTTTCTAGGGCGGTCTCGCCAGGGCCTCTGGTTCCGATGCCACCACCCAGTCGGGATAAAGAGCCCATCCAGGCATCAACCATGCGTGGCAATTGATCGAGCATCTGGGCTAGCTCTACCTGAAGTTTTCCTTCATAGGTTTGTGCGCGCAGGGCAAAAATATCCAATATCAAT
>CALQIT020000008.1 GCA_943330705.2 Streptomyces griseus | reverse complement strand
TCCGAGAGCTACCGCTGTCTAGTTCGTATATTATTGGAAGAGGATCGCAAAACATTGGCCGAAGACGTTGTCACTAAAGCAGTCCGTGATTTTCCCGATCTACGCAAAGAACTTTACGATCTGATTGAGGGCGTTCCTAGTCCTTAGTCCTTGTGAAACACCATTTGACTATTGTCAGGGAAAAGCAAGGTGACTTCTGTTTCCTCTTGATTGCGGTTTGAGACAAAGTTGATCATCAATTGATGCAATATTTCTTGGTCTAATATTTTTGCATCAGCAGCGCATTCTGCCATTGGCGCGTTTACCAACTGTCTGAAGCTGGCATCTACGTTTCCTGACTTTTCATTAAAATGCTCTGAGTATTCTGCAGAAAAAGAATCACAAAAGGATTTCCCATTGGCTAAGAAGTTGTCACCACAGTCCCCTGCGCAAGATCTGTCTTCTGGCGCCACGGATTTTCTTAGGTCAAATGAAAATGATTTACCGGGAAGAGTCACTGCTTTTCCTGCCCGCTGATAGGATACTAAATTCCAAGTCGGTGCCGCTGTCACAGTAGAAATTGCATTTTTTCCAGAGCCTACAGCTAAAGTTTCTAAGTTCGAATCTTGAATTTGAAAGTTTGATCTGCTGCAGTTTTGAAATAAAAATAGAATTGGAACTCCAACCAAGGCAACAAGGTATTTAATATGGCGCTTCTGCATTGTATCCCCTTACAAGACCAATTATACAGCAATTGACGGGCCAACGGGCGTCTCATTTTGATAGAATGCATTGGCTTTCAACTTCAGTTGGCGACGAACTTCCAAATAGGTCCGTAGGACTTTGTCTTTCCGTATAGAAGATTGTCAAAAAAATCACACTTGCAGATATTCTTTTTTCAGATAGCACTTTCATCGTTTCTTTAAAGTGATCATTTAATTAAAACAAGCCTTGGTTTCATGTTGTTTGTTATAGATCCTTTGCTAGACTAATTAAATGTCACAGACCATTGATATTCATTACAAATTCGTTTTTGAGGATGGGCAAGATCGGTCCTACCAGATTGCAATTGATGGAGAATCAGGATCTTTAGTTCCGCAGAAGCAGTTGGAGCTTCCTGATTGGACGAAGCTTGAGGTCTCGAAGTGCAGTCACTGCCCTTATAAGGTCGAAAACCTTCCGCACTGTCCAGTGGCAGTGAATCTTCATCAAGCTCTGGCAACATTTAAAGATGAACTTTCTTATCGCAGTTGTGAGGTGCAGGTTTCAACCGCAGCGCGAACGTATAGTAAGACTATTTCTTTGCAAGAGGGTCTTTTTGGTTTATTTGGCTTGATCATGTCGACAAGCGCTTGTGCGCATATGGATTTTTTAAAACCGATGGCCAGGTACCATCTTCCATTTTCAACAGCGGAAGAGACAGTTATTCGTTCGACCAGTCTTTATTTGCTGAAGCAGTTGATGATCGCAAAGTCTGGCGGAGTGCCTGATTGGGATCTAAAAAATTTTTCAGCAATGTACGAGAAGGTTCAACTGGTGAATCAGGGAATTATTGGACGAGTTAGAAAGATGAAAACCAAAGGCGACGCTGATCAAAATGCGGTCGTCATTCTAGATAGTTTTGCCTCTCTTCTTTCGATGGAGTTATCTCAGGATTTTCAAAATTATAAATCGATTTTCCTGAAGTAAGGCGATTGGGGAGTTCAATAGGGACTATTCCTTTGTCATAGGTGGGGTCACCAAGGCCGTTATCGACGCAACTGTGAATGGCGGATGCGCAGCCATTGTGAACACTGAAGTGCCAGCGTCGGGTTCGAGCTCAGCAGCTTCAAAAGGGGATAACTACATCGAGTTAAGTGGAAAAGATTCTGCCTATTTCAGCTCGTCGGGTTTAATGCCGGCCCCTGGTCAGTAATCTTCAGCAAGTAAGATTGTGCTCCGATAAATTGCTGCAGTTGACCTAGGCTTTAGTCAGCTGGTATCAGGTAATCAAGACAACCTTCACCTGGTTGGTTGGAAAATCAAGGAAACTACGCTAGTGTTATAGGGGCTTTGCTGCTAAAAGGTTGAATACGATTTCTTTGAATTTGCAGCGGTTTGAATTTGCAGCGGTAAGAGGATTCTTTTTATGAACAATGTTAATTTAGAACTTGGCACATTGATAAAGGATTATCGCCTAGCTTTGAATTTGACCCAATCGGATTTGGCTGAAAAACTTGCCTACGATTCAACCCAGTTTGTGTCCCTTTTTGAACGGGGATTGGCAAAAGTGCCATTTAATGTTCTTGGAAAACTGGTTGTCATACTGGGGATTCCCGAAAAGAAAATATTAAAAATTTTGACCACGGCGTTTGATAAAAACTTACGTCAGCAGATGAACGAAGGAAAACGTGAATTAACAGCTTAGCTTTGTAGCTGATCTGTACGCAATTTATCGAGGTAAATATGGGTGGATTGAGCTTAGGTCATTGGTTAATTTTGGCGATTATTTTGTTGGTCTTTTTCGGGCCAAATAAACTGTCGGATGTCGCAAAATCACTGGGTAAGGGTATCCGCGGATTTAAAGACGGCCTAAATGAAATTGATGTCGAAGCTAAAGAAATTCTGCCTCAGTCAGAAAATCAGCATTCAAAAAACACCCAGCAGCCGCAAGCCACCAGCCAAAAAGAGAAAGTGGATAGCAAAAACTCATGATTCAAAAAGTTCTGCTTGGGATTATTCTTTTTATCGGCATCAGCGGAAAGGCAACCGAGAATGCTGTGACTGAGTCCTGCGTTCAGGGTTTGGCCGGTTTTCCGGGAAATTATAATGAAAAGGCAATTCGCAGCGCTTGCCAAAAAGTCGAAGTTTTGCACAGCTGCCAAAGTGTTGAAAAAATTCCTATTTTTCATTACGAGAAAAAATCTTCAAAAAAGAATGGACGAAATATTTTGGTTTTTTCGATGATTCATGGTGATGAACGGCCCGCTGGCAGTGTCGGTCGTTTTTGGATGGAGCGCCTTGAGGATATTGATCCGCGAAATAACTGGAGAGTAATTCCGATTCTTAATCCTGATGGCGTGAAACTTAAAACAAGAACCAATGCTAATAAAGTTGATGTGAATCGAAATTTTCCAACCAAAGATTGGACTGAAAAAGCAAAAGTTTTTTGGCAAAGTTCCACCAGCTCGAATCCTCGGCGTTTTCCTGGTGAGAAGGCAGCCAGTGAGCCAGAAACAAAATGTGCGCTGGACCAGATTGAAGACTTCAAGCCTGATTTTATAGTCTCGATTCATACACCTTTGAAGGTGCTTGATTTTGATGGCCCGCGAGTCAAACCACCGAACTACTCGTACTTACCTTGGAAGTCACTGGGGCACTATCCAGGCAGCCTGGGGCGGTATATGTGGTTTGAAAGAAAGACTCCGGTCTTAACCACCGAACTACGGGAAGACCTACCAATGACACACAAGCCGCTCTTGGATTTGCAAGATGTCATTGGCTTTTTAGTCAATAGTGAATTTCAGGCCGCCAGGGCTTTCTTAGTGAACTGAGCCATTTTGGCGGACGGTATTAATTTGGATGGCTCGATCTTGATTGCTGACGACGCTATCTTGAATCTCGGTCAGAGTCTTCAGCAACCGGTTTTTGGCAATTTTTATGGCCTCAAAAATATCGAGATGCACGCCTTCTTCTTCTAGTTTGTTGCCGTCTTCGGTCAATGAAATCGAAATTCGATTCATTTTTTTCAGTTCTTTCCGGTCGTAGGATACCCCATCTGCCTCAAGTTGATACACAAGGCGCAAGGGGTCTCGTGCCAATACTGAAATGACTGTCTGCTTAGTAATAAAGGGCTCAAACTCGACAATGCTTTGATAGATATATGATTTCACTTCTGGATCTACGTTGCTCAGCGCTATTTCGGGCTTTAAGGAAGGTTCCATGCGGTCCTCCTATCGTCAGAGTAGATTATATTATAGCACGGGAGTCCGAGCAAACCTTGATCAATTGGGTTATACGGGGTCCAGAAATTTTTAATCGACTCAAGATGAAACATTCAGATATAAGACATTTCTATGGCTGAAATTAAAATAGATCCTTCATGGAAAGCTAGCCTTGGCGAAGAGTTTGAAAAGCCCTACATGCAAAAGTTACGGACTTTTTTATTGTCAGAACAAAAGCATGGAAAAAATATTTACCCCAGCAGCGAACTCTACTTCAACGCCTTCAATTCAACCCCATTTTCCGAGGTTAAAGTCGTGATTCTTGGTCAAGACCCCTACCATGGGAAAGGCCAAGCACATGGACTTTGTTTTTCGGTGCAAGAGGGGGTTGTGCCGCCGCCTTCGCTAAAAAATATTTTTAAAGAGTTGAATACCGATATTGGTATTATTCAACCGGCGCATGGTTGTTTGACCAGTTGGGCCAGGCAGGGGGTTCTTCTTTTGAATTCTGTACTGACTGTGGAAGATGGTAAGCCAGGTTCCCATCAGGACCAGGGCTGGGAAATTTTTACGGACCAGGTCATTCGTACTTTAGATAGGGAAAAAGAGGACCTGGTTTTTGTTCTTTGGGGAAGTTATGCCCAGAAAAAAGCTTTCTTCGTCGATGCGAAAAAGCATTTGGTTCTACAGACGCCGCATCCGTCACCGCTATCTTCATACCGAGGATTTTTTGGATCAAGGCCATTTTCTCAAATCAATAAATATTTGCTAAGCAGGGATAAAACCCCAATCGACTGGCAAATTTGACGAAGGTTAGCTATGCTATTCGTAGTGAAAGGAAACCAATTCCATGAAATTTTTTACAGCTGTCCTTTTCTGTTTTTTCTTCACAGGTCTACAATTTGCGCGATCTGAAGATCGAGTCGGAAAAAAAGTAGGGGAAAAAATTGACCAGAGCGTCGATGCGGTCAATGAAACGAAGGATAAAGTTATCGCTCGGCTTGAGGAAGGGATGAAGCGATTGAATCATGAAATTGATGATTTGAAAAAAAAGTCCAGGACTGCAAAGAAAGAAATAAAAGACGACTTGAAATCACAAATTGCCGCTTTGGAAAATGACGCCAATGAAGTCAGAAAAAAAATTGAAGGATTAGAAAAAAGTTCTGAAAATGCCTGGGTGGATTTAAAAGCCTCGACCGAGCAGGCCTTTCATATTCTAAAAAGAAGTTTTAAAAACGTAAAAAATAAATTAGAACAAAAAATTAAATAGAACACTCTGGAAAAAGATGTCAGCTTAAGGATAGCGGCCAGCTTGCACTCGCTAGTTCCATTGACATAAAGTTTCAAATCTTTGGTACTACTATTAAAGGTGGAAACCATAAACAAGAATCGGTCTCACTTTGCGACCGATTCTTGTTTAGCTGTGAATCCTATTGGGATCTAGTCTGGGTTCGTGTACTCAACGGCTGGAACCGTGAAGTTTGTGGTCCAGCGAACCTTCTGCGACAGGCGAACCTCATCGATGGTAGCATCCAAGTATTTGTAGGTGCTCATGGTTTCAGTTCGACCAATTCTTAGAGGAGCCGTTGTTTGGTTGATCTTAGCACTTCCTGCGGTTCCAATAGTACCGGTTCCTTTGCTTGCGCCGTCACAGAACAGAGTGACCGAGCCGGCATTCCACGTCACGGCAATATGGCGGTAGGTTGTTATATCAGCCAAACAGCTGCTTGTTGAGGTCACTAAAGTTGGCGTTCCGCCAGCTGTCACCGTGGCTCCAAAGATCAAGCGGTAGTTGCTGGATGAACTTCGTTTTAACATGACCACCCAGCCGCGATCTCCGGCAAGACCGTCTTTGCTGATAATGACTTGATTGGCCGAGGTAGTTGCTGGTAGAGAGGTGAACTTTATCCAAAGATCGATTGTCATCGTGCTGTTCATGGCATCAAAAATATTTGCATCTGGGGTCGATAGATATTGTAAGCTCGCTTGGCTCGTTTTAACACCGTTACCAAATTTGGCGGCGACATAAGTTGCGGTTGCATTGTTGGTCAGAGGACTGTGGTACGGAGATACGTACTGCGAGCTGTTGACCAGTTCGGAGCCAGTATTCATGTGATAGAGGCCAATGGTGTAGAAAGCATTTTGGGTCCAAGCATATTGGGCAGGCGTGTAATCGCTGTTTCCGGCCGCATCTTTGCCGCGCACATCGAACGTGTGGCTGCCATTGGCCATTGAGGTGTAGGATTTTGGCGAAGTGCAAGTCGCGTATGCGCCGCTGTCGATCGAACACTCAAATGTAGCGGTGGCATCAGGCGAGTTGAAAGTGAAGCTCGCGGTGAAGCTAAAGTTGGGATCTGTTGGATTGGCGGAAATTGCGGTGTCCGGAGCGACGCGGTCTAAGGTCCATGTCTTAGTAGCAGCTGGTGATGTGCCGAGGCCGTTGGTTTGGGTGATGCTGATGCTGTAGGTGGCATCGCTTGGGGCAAGAAGTGTATAGCTATAAGAACCTGCGTCGCAATCAATTGACGAAGAACCTGCCGGATCCGTGATGTCCAGAGCGTTAAAGCCCGAAAGATTAACGGTGTTGCCGTATTCGCAGCTACCGATGATTGTGAGCTCATTGATATTGTTCACCAGAGGATTTCCGCTTGGGCTCGAAATCGCGGGAGCCGGAATCGCAGTTGAGTCCTTAATCCAGCTTAGACTGACCGTTGCAGAGGAGTTGCCAGCGGCATCGACTGACACGATCGAGAAATTGAAAGTCCCATCAACGCCTTTGACTACCGAAAAGTCATAGGCAGAGCCACTGCAATAAAGCTGCTGCGTGTCCGCGCCGGTTAAGTTAACGGTTGTGCCATCTTCGCAGCTACCATTCATCAGAAGGGTGCCCGAAGAAGTGTACGGCGTTGCTGCCGGTGCGATCAATGAGGGCGTGATTGGTGCGGTTACGTCGCGTACCCAAATTTGCGTCGCCGCACCAGAGTCCACGCTGGCTCCGCTCGTTTGAATAATACTAAAGTTGTACGTAACATCGCCTCCAGATTTGGCAACAATGAATGTAAAGCTTCCACTCGAGCAAGTTGTAGTTAATGAATTCGAAGGAGTGGTCACATCTGAGGCCACAACGTCGCCGGCCAAGGTGACGGTGTTGGTAAGATCACAAAAGCCTGTTAATGTGATGCTGCCAGTATTTGAGTAGAAAGGAGACACGGCGGGAGCGGCGAGCACAGGAGTGGAGGGAACCGAGGAGTCCTTGGTCCACGCGAGAGTTGCGGCCGTAGATGTGTTATTGGCAGCGTCTTTTTGCGTTACCGAGAAGTTGTAAGTGGCATCAGTTGATTTGGTGACGCTGAAGTTAAAGTGTCCCAGAACAGAGCAGGTTACCGCGGAAGTAGCGGACCCAGTAAGATTCACGGTGGAGATCGCTTCGCAGTCTCCTGAAATAGTTAAGTTTGCGTTGCTCGATAGGTAAGGAGACACCGCAGGCGACGTGATGACCGGTTGGTTCGGAGTGACGGTATCCAAAGTCCAGCCGAGAGTTGCGCTCCCAGAGTCATTTCCGGCATTGTCGGTCTGATGAATATTGAAGCTGTATGCTCCGTTGGTGACTTTAGTGATAGTGAAGGAGAACAAGCTGGTCAAGCAAGTGGTATTGGCAATAGAGCTGCCGGCCATTTTTACGGTCGCCCCTGATTCGCAAGTTCCGCTGATCGTTAGTGTAGTATTGTTAGAAATGTAGCTTGCCACCGACGGTGTGGTGATTACCGGAGTGTTCGGTGGTAAATTGTCGCGGATCCAGCTGAAGGCCACGGTGCTCGAACTATTGTTAGCTGAATCCACCTGCTTAATCGTGTAGTCATAGGTGTTGTCAGTTGTTTGGTTGAGCGTGAAGGAGAAGGCTCCCCCTGAGCAGGCCACTGAGCCAGACGACGCGCCGGCAAGAACTACGGTGTTGCCGGTGTCGCAAGATCCTGTAAGGCTGATGCTGTTGCCAACAAAGCTATATGGGTTCGTTGCCGGAGTGGTGATTGCAGGAGAGGCGGGGGCGACGGTATCCCTGACCCATTGAACGGCCACTGGTGTTGATGAGTTATTGGCCGTGTCTTTAAGAGTCACAGTGATGTTATAGGTGCCATCGGACGTTTTGCTAACCGAGGTTGCAAAGCTTCCGGCTGGACATGAGGTTGATGAGCTCGCATCGCCGCCGATGATCACAGAGGTGCCGGCCTCGCAAGAACCCGCAATGGCAATACTATTTCCGTTTGTCGAGATTGGGTTTGAAGCAGGAGCCGTCAAAACGGCTTGCGCAGGAGCAATGGTGTCGCGATTCCAAGTGACTGCATTGGTTGCTGAGGTGTTTCCGCCAAGGTCAGTTTGACTGACTAAGAAACTGTAGCTGCCATCAGTATATTTAGAAACAGTAACCGTGAATGTGCCAGACGAGCAAGATCCTGACTGAGTGTCGTCGCCAGTGACGTTAATAATAGTGTCGGCTTCACAGCTTCCTGAAATGTCGATCGAGTTCGTATTTGAATTGTGTGGATTTGGTACTGGCGAAGTAAGGGCCGGTGCTGCTGGTGGCTGTGCATCCAATGCCCACACGAGGTTGACTGAAGTTGAAAGGTTATTAGCGCTGTCTCGTTGTTGAATAGAGAAGTTGTAGGTCGCATCAGTTGTTTTAGAAATACTAAAGTTAAAGGTCGAAGAAGCACAAGTTGCTGAGCTGGTGGCGTCTCCGGTGATGGTGACCGAGGAGCCATTTTCGCAGGTTCCGACAATCGCAAGCGTCCCTGAGTTGGAACTATAATTTAAAGTTGCCGGCGAAGTGACATTGACTGGAGCTGGTGCCAAGGTGTCGCGGAACCAAGTCATGTTTACCGATGTCGAGTTGTTTCCGGCGACATCTGTTTGCTTAATGCTGTAATTAAACATGCCGTCCACGGTTTTACTCAAAGTTAAATTGTAGCCATTGGCGACGCAGGCAACATCGGTCGTTTGATCGCCCGTGAGGTGAACAATGGCGCCACCTTCGCAACCACCGCTGACTGCGACAGAGCTTGTACTCGACGTGTATGGCAGCGGAGTGGGCGTGTCGATGGTTACTGGATCTGGTGGAGTTATATCAGGAATAGTCGTCGTCGTGGACGTAGTGGTGGTTGAAGTCGTGCTAGTGGTCGTCGTGGTCGTGGTTGGTGGAACTGTGGTCGTCGTGGTCGTGGTTGGTGGAACTGTGGTCGTCGTAGTCGTGGTGGCGCCCACGGTAAATGGCGAAGAAACAACGCTGGTAAGGCCTGAGCTTGAGGCGGTAATTTCTTTTGTTCCAATCAAATCAACTTTCAGGTTGGTGAAGGTCGCAACACCGGCAACTGCGCTAACCGTGGTTGTTCCAGAAAGTGTGCCAGTTCCTGCGCTCAAGGTAACAGTTACGGCATTGGTCGCATTGCTAATTAGGTTACAGTTGATGTCACCAATTTTAAAAATCGGTTGTTGGCTAAAAGCGACCCCAGCCACGCCGCTAGCGGGCTCGGTAGCGACGCATACTTTGGCAACTGAACCAGCAAGAAAAGTAACTGAATCGCCAGTTTTGTCCACGGGCCAGACAATGGCAACAGCCTTACTTTCAGCAATTACGGTTACGAAACTACAAGTTGAGGTTCCGGTCGCATCAGAAAGACTACAAGGGGATTGGGTGTTTCCAGTGCCTGAAACTGAAAACTGTGGAGTGACCCCGGCGACCGGCTTTCCGGCAGAATCCAATAGTAGTATCGTTATTTTTGAAGTTGCTATCCCATCAGCTAGGATGGAAGTCGTGGCAGTAATTGTACTTGTTGCGGAATCAACCTTGGCTGCGATTCCACTTGCTTTAGGAGCTGCTTTTTTAGCCCCGCAGGCTGTAAGGCTCAGCATCGCCAGGCATGCTAGAAAGCTTGCTGCTATCTGATGTGGTGCTCTATTTAGAATCACGAAGCTTAAGTTCATATGAATATTTATCGGTCGCGCTTGATGAATAATTAAGCAAAATTAATAATAACAAACGTTTGAAACTGGGACATTCAGGCCGGAAATCCATTCCCATATTTGGAAATCGCTGATAGAAGACATTTAAATCGCAAGGAGTCCTTTTGAACTCGATCCAAAGTCAGCTTTTTTTCTTGAATAGGGCACCATTGAAAAGTGAATGGGGCGAAAATATCATTCTAATCTATGATTCATTTTTGGATAGCACCCCTTATCGTCAATTTATTCAGAAGTTCCCGATTCGCTACAAAGTTACAGGCGGCGAGCAATTAAAGTCGATTGATGCTCTTCCAGGCCACTTACGAAAGTTAAGTCAGCTTTCTTCCCCATTGCAGTCGCGGGATTTGACTTTTGTCGTCCTTGGCGGCGGCTCTGTCGGTGATTTTGGTGCTTTTGTGGCAAGTATATTCAAGCGGGGCGTCCGCTTAGTGATGATTCCAAGTACTTGGCTGGCAGCCATAGACTCATCACATGGCGGTAAGACCGCCTTGAATATCAATGGGACCAAAAATCAAATTGGTAGCTTCTATCCAGCTTCCGAGGTCTATCTATTCCGCGATTTGTTACTAGATCAGCCCCCTCGGCGGGTTCAAGAAGCCTTTGGCGAAGTGGTAAAAATGGGTTTGATTGCCGGAGGACCCCTTTGGAAAAAGATCAGCTGCTTAAAAAATTTCGACAGTAAAAAATTGTGGTTGATGTTGCCGCAGCTGATTGCTGAAAAATACAAAATTGTAAAAAAAGATCCGTTTGAAAAAAAGGGAATTCGGCATGTTTTGAACTTGGGCCATAGCATGGGCCACGTTTTTGAGGCCGCACTTGGCCAGGCGCATGGGATTGCCGTTTTAAATGGACTAATTTTATCCCTATGGCTTAGTCACCGCCACGGATTGCTTTCAACGAAAGACTATCAACAGATCTTGCGATCCGAAGCCGGGCTTCTTTTTCCAGCTAATTCTGAAATCAGCAAGATGTTAAAAAAATGCCAGGATATTCGATATTGGCTAGCGCAAGATAAAAAGATGTCAACTCAGGGTGAGCTCCGCTTTGTTTTTCTGAAAAAACCAGGTAGACCGGTGGTACAAAAAATCAAACTTGAGATCCTGCTGAACGATTTAGGATTCTTTATTCAGGAATTCGGCAAAGGTCAAAAGTGATGGCCCCATTTTCATATCAAGGTGTTATTCCTGCATCGAAGTCCTTAGTGAATCGGGCTTTGATTGTTCAAAGTTATTTTCCAAATCTGAAGCTCGAAATTGACAGTCAAAGTGAAGACGTCCTGCATTTGCAGGCAGCCCTGGCGAAAATTTCTGGCCGCACGGAGCGCTATACTAATGCCGATCTCTTTTGTGGTGATGGTGGCACGACTTTGCGATTTCTGGCTTTGCGAGTCTCTCGTATTCCTGGCGATTATGTTCTGACAGGCACAGATCGATTGTTTGCCCGACCCCAGGGGGAACTGATTTCTTTGCTAAAGCAATTGGGGGTTCAGGCGCAGCTTCTATCAAACTCAGTTCGTATCCAATCCAAGGGTTGGAGTCAGCTGGGCAAAGATGTGGTGGTTAGCCAGTCTGAATCTAGCCAGTTTCTGTCTGCTCTTTTTTTGAATGCCTGGGGTCTTTCCCGGGATTTTAAAGTTAAAGTTGTCGGAACCCGTCGCTCAGACGACTACTTAAAAATGACAATCGGCCTATTGCAAAAAATGGGAATGCAAATTGAGCAATCTGCCGATCATTTTCTAATTTTAGCGAATCAAAAGTCCTTATTCAGTGAATTTGCCTTAGAGCCCGACTTGAGCTCTTCCTTTTCAGTTGCAGCAGCTGCCGCCTTGTGCGGTCAGGCCCACTTTTTGAACTTTCCTTTTGCAAGTTTGCAACCCGATCTTTCATTTTTAAAAATTTTTGAAAGCCTTCAAATTCCGCTGGTTCGCAGGCCCGATTCCTTGTTTGTAAATCGGGCTTTGGCAATGAAGGGAATTGAAGTCAATGTTGGCTCCTGTCCTGATTTGTTCCCGGTGCTAGCGGTTCTATGTTCGTTTGCCACAGGAACATCCCTGTTGTTTGGAGCCCCTCAATTAAAAAATAAAGAGTCCGACCGAATTGAAAAGTCCTTCGAGTTGTTAACAAAAATTGGAATTAAGGCCGAAAAGTTAGATGATGGTATAAGAATCTTCGGAAATCCAAACTTGCAACCACAAGGAATCACAAACTTTGACCCCGACCATGATCACCGCATGGCGATGGCAGCTGGAATTCTAAAACTTAAGGGATTTAAGATCGAAATAAAGAATCCTCAGGTTGTGAATAAAAGTTTTCCTAATTTTTGGAATACGATTGGAGTTCAGCCATGAAGTGGGTTCTGCTCGGGCAACGCGGGGTTGGGAAAAGCGCTTTACTCAAGCGGTTAGAAGGATATCAACTCGAGGATTCAGTTGCCTACTTTGATTTGGATCTAGAAATTGAAAAACGCAAGAATATTTCACTGCAAGATATTTTTAAGCTGCATGGTGAAGACGTCTTTCGCCGTTGGGAGCAAGAAGTCTTTAGGCAGCTAACTCAGGAGTATTTAAGCTTTGTAATTTGTTTGGGCGCCGGGTTCGATGTTCTTAGCTTGCCAAAGATGGTGCATAAGATTTGGGTTCGGCGGGAAACTGATCAGCTTGGTCGTGTTTTTTTGGACCGCCCGCAGTTGCGGCCTTTAGCTGATTTTAATGGCGGGCCTGGGGAAGAATACCAAGAACGGGCGCGATTGCGAAAAATTCAATTTGCAAGTGTCGCCGATGAAGTCTATTGGCTTCCCGAAGGGCTCACAAGCAGCAATGAACTTGAGAAGAAAATTCTGAGTCGGGCTGTATTGGACTGCCGTGGGATTTTGACTCTTTTGCCACAGCATTTTGACCCAGATGGAAACCTAAAGGTGCACGTGCAAAGGCTGAAAGTTGAGTTCTTTGAACTGCGCACTGATCTTTTGCCAGAAACTCTGATTCGTTCGGTGGTTAAGACTTTTGCTCCTGAAAGAATTTTACTTAGTTTTCGCAATTCTGATACGTCTGAATCTTTGCAAGAATTGACTCAGGAAAATATTCTATGGGATTGGCCTTTTGAGTTTGGACCATGCGATTTTAATACCCCAAGAATCGTTTCATTGCACGAGCACCATGGCACTTTGTCAGAGGCCCTTTCTTCCCTTGAGCGTGAAAGCCCCCGGGGGGTCCATTTAAAAGTTTCGCTCAAGATCAATACGTGGGCGGACCTTGAAATGCTTTTTCAGTGGCAGCAGAAAGAACCCATTCGTCGTAGTGTATTGCCAAGGTCAGAAAACGGCCGCTGGAAGTGGTTTCGCCAGCGGATGAAGGGCTGGCAGTTGTTGAACTTCTGGAAGGATTCCGAGGGCTCAGCCTTTGATCAACCTAGTATTTTTGAGTGGATGGCAACACCACCAAGATCTGTTTTGTTTGCCGCTGTCCTTGGTGAACCTGTCAGCCATAGTTGGACTCCAATCGAGCAACATGCATTTTTTGCCGAGCAAAGAATTCCGGTTTTTGCCGTTTCTTTAGATCAGAAAGAATGGTTTCAAGGTTTGTCGGTCTTGCAAAGACTTGGACTACAATCGGGTGCAGTTACAGCACCATTGAAAGTTGCTGCGTTTGAAATCTGTGAACAGCTTACCGACCGAGCCAAAGAACTACAAACTGTCAATACCATTACTCGCTTTGAAGGCGACTGGTCCGGACATAATACAGATTGGGATGGTTTTGCTTCCTTGTGGATGCAAGCCGAATCGCCAAGCGCAGGCAAGGTCGCCATATGGGGTGGCGGCGGCACCCTAAAGATGATTCAGAGTCTACTGCCACAGGCACAATCTTTTTCAGCTAGAACCGGTTTGCCGCATCAGCAAATTCGGACTTTGCCTGAATATGATGTCGTGATCTGGGCCGCAGCTCCGCAGGCCGCATTGCCGCCTGTCTCGTGGAAGCCCACTTTGGTTGTCGATTTAAATTATCGAGAGGATTCTAGGGCGCGTGAGTACGCCCAGCTTTTGGGCTGTCGATATCTAAGTGGGGCTTTGATGTTTGCACGGCAAGCGGCTGAGCAAAGAATCTTTTGGAAAGGGATAAATGATGGCTGCAAATAGCTTTGGCAATCGATTTGTTATTCATAGTTTTGGTGAAAGCCACGGACTTGGCCTTGGTGTGGTCATTGATGGATGCCCAGCTGGAATTGAATTTGATTTGGATTTTTTGCGCAGTGAGCTTGTTCGTCGTCGACCAGGGGTCTGGGCCCAGGACGTCGATGTTGCAGTTTCGCAAAGACAAGAATCCGACAGCCCTGAAGTGATCAGTGGGGTCTATGGTGGAAAAACATTGGGTACTCCAATTTGTATATTGGTTCGTAATTTGGATCAGCGATCTGGTGACTACGATGCAATCGAAAAACAAGCCCGCGCCGGGCACGCTGACGATATGTGGAAAGAAAAATTTAAACACGTGGATCATCGCGGGGGAGGTCGCTCGTCTGGTCGTGAAACAGTGGCTCGGGTGATGGCGGGTGCTGTTGCAAAAATGTTGTTAAAGGAGGTAAATCCAAAAATTGAAATCTCTGGTTTATTGTCCTCGGTAGGTCCTTTGCAGGAGTCTCAATTTACCAAGTATGAAGAATTTCAAGTGGCCTACCGAAATTTATTGAAACAGGCACAAGCTCAGGGCGAGTCCCACGGTGGCATTGTAACGATTTGCTTACGTAATTTACCAATCGGTCTTGGGCAGCCAGTTTTCCACAAGTTAAAGTCAGATTTAGCCGGTGCAATGCTATCAGTGGGCGCAACAATTGGTTTTGAATTTGGTGACGGCTTTGCAGCCGCAAAGAAGCCGGGCACTGAGTTTCATCGGGCAACGAACTCAGTTTACGGCGGAATTCGCGGGGGGATTTCGACAGGTGAAGAAATCACAATGAATATCGCATTTAAGCCGACCTCGTCGATTTTGAATATTGCAAAAATGGGCCGCCACGACCCCTGCGTTGCTATTCGCGCCATTCCAGTTTTGGAATCCATGGCCGCATTGGTGATCGCAGATCATTGGTTATGGAGTAAAACAGATTTACTTTAAAGATGAAGCTAGGTCCGAACTATAAAAATAATTTCGAACTATTCTTCAGTCTTACTGTCGACAATAACCCGGTAGTATTTTGGACCATCCGAATTCGCTGAGGTCCAAGTGATGGGTTGATGTGACCCCGTTGATACAACCTGGGAGTTCTCTGGCCGATTCCAATTTGTATAATCGGTGGTTTCTTCAACATGGTAGAGACAACCAGAAATCGGCGCCGTCCAACTAACACTAGCTAGCCCTGACATCAGGTCAAACTTTAGACTTACTTTTGGTTTTTCGCGGCTGCAAACTTGTTCGGTTGAAAGCGATGGTGACTGCAGCTGAATTGTTTCAAGATCCGCAGCTGTTGCGGATAACCCAGCCAATACCATTCCAAAATGGAGTAAGCATATTTTGAGTTGTTTTTTTAGCGACACCGTCATTTTGTCCTCAGTTTGCAAAATCGATCTATTTATCACAGCTTATAACATGCAGAAAATAGACCAATCGTTGACGGCAAATACGTCCATGTTTTCCACATGATAAGAAATCTCAAATTGATACCGGGTCGGATTTTTGAGTTTTAATTAGACAGCTGTCTTAATTCTTAACAATAATTGGTTTACGGAATCTTGCCGGCTCCCACGCTTGCGAAAAAATATTTTTCCTTACTGTTTTTAACGGTCATCTTTGTGAAAATGAAAGTATCAATTGAGGGCTGCTTGCCAGACTGCGGCCAAAATACCCCCCTATTTAAGCCATAATATGGTTGAAATAGGGGGGTATTTTGGCCACACTATAGGTATGTATAGATTTGCGGAAGAATTTCTAGAGCAATGGCTTTTGAGCAAAAATAGAAAGCCCCTTATCCTTCGTGGAGCGCGGCAAGTTGGCAAGTCAACTTTGGTGAAGCTATTTGCGAAGAATAATAAGTTAAAACTTATTGAGATCAATCTCGAAAAAGAGAAACTAAAATCAATAAAAAAGGACTCTATTAGTACGCTGAATATTATCGACGAAATTCAATCTCTTTTCGAAGTAAATCTTGATAAGAATACTCTCCTTTTTTTCGACGAGATTCAAAAACAGCCAGATCTTATTCCAGCTCTACGATATTTTTATGAGGACCATAAGGATATTCCGATCATTTCGGCTGGATCATTATTGGAATTTGAACTGGAAAAGCATGAATTTCAAATGCCTGTGGGACGAGTGCAGTACTTTTATTTAGGTCCTATGTCTTTTTTTGAATTTCTGATGGCTTTAGGGAAAAAAAACCTGATTCAAGCAGTTGAAAATAAGAACTTGAATATTGACCAAGCCTTATTCGATCAACTGACAAAGTATTTCCAAGAGTTCTTATATATCGGTGGTATGCCTGAAGCAGTAAAAACATACGTTGAGACAAAGGACCCCTCTCAGGTTCGGCAGATTCATCGCAATATTATTCAGACATATCGTGATGATTTTCCAAAATATGCTAAGCATTCTCAATTGGATGATCTTCAGCAGATCTTTGAGAAAATTCCCGATCTTATTGGACAAAAGAATAAGTTCACAAACTATTCATCGGAAATGAAATCCCGAGAGGTTAAAAAGTGTTTACATCTACTAAACCTGGCCCGAGTAATTCTTCCTTGCTATCATTCGAACTGCTCAGGCGTGCCTTTGATCAGTCAGAAAGATGAGACCATTTTTAAAAACTATTTTTTAGATGTCGGACTTTTGAATTATCTAAAAAAAGTCAGTTGGATTCAGGCTAAGGATTTTATAAATTCCTCCCTTCTTACTAAGGGCGAAATGGCAGAGCAGTTTGCAGCTCAACATATTGCCTACCGAGAACAAGGATTGGAAGCTCCAACCTTGCTATACTGGCTAAGGGACAAGACGCCAGGAAAAGCGGAAGTCGACTTTGTGATCGAGCAAGGCGGCCGGATCACACCCATTGAAATCAAAGCCGGTAGCTCAGGAAAATTGAAGTCTTTACTGCAATTTTCCGAAGAAAAGAACATGAAGACGGCATTCAGATTTGATCTCCAATTTCGCGATTCAAAAAAAACAAAAATCCACAATTTCAATCTGCTAAGTTATCACTTGGGACTGATTGAAAAAGTAGTCATCGAGCCAGCTTGAGATTGACGGTGAAATCGCCTAGCCCATTTATTGCAACTGAACGGGTTATGACTCATTCAGTAGCTAAATGCGGAATTCTTTTGTTGGTCTTAAGCCTTTTCGCGGCTGGCTGTAGCCCTATTCCGAATAGGGCTACCAATGAGGACCATAATCAAGCCATTGCCATGGATACTGTTAGCGTAGAAAGTCACTTGGCAACAACTTCGGCAGGCCAAGCTACTAGCGCGGCCGAAAATTTTGTAAAAACCTATAAAACACAAAGCATTAACTCGTTTGATCAACGCCTTGTCTTGTATGTGATGAAGTCACTTTTTTGCTTGGAAGCGAGCTCAATCACGCAAATTCAAAGTCAGGTTGTATGGCAATGACTCATTTGCAATCTAATCGATTCAAGAAAATTTTTACTTTAAAGTGTTTGCCTGAATGCCGCTTGCGGTTCGCTTTACTTTTTTTAGTCGTCGCATTTTCCTCTATCGGCCAAAGCCAGAGTGACATTGCCTCTTCACTTGAAGCTACAGAAGCTGCCAAAACCAAAGCGGCCATATTTGCCAAAACCATAGCTGCCAAAATTGAAGTCGAGCGTTTCCAGGAATTTAATATATCGCTAAATAGAGGATTGAATATTTCTATTCCATTTTTTCCGGAAATTGGACCGGGCGTGGAAAATTCTGAGCTGCGCAATCTTTTTGAACGAGCTAGTCCCGAGCTGCAAGAAAAGTTTCTAACCGAACGACAGAGTATGCTGGCGAAAGTCGGGAAAGCCCTCAGTGTTATTGATTACTTGAAATTTATCCGAAGCGGAGCCTCTGTGCAGGAAACTGCGGGTGAAGAACTCTCCCAAGCCCAGCTTGCAGTCATGGCCATTGACTCAGACCCTAAGGACCCCCGGAATCCAGAGGTTCTTCCGGACCGCGAGGCTCCCACGGACCCTGAGGTTCCTCAAGTGGTGGCGGACCAGGAAAAAATTCGCTGGACACTTCGGTTTATTCGCACGGCGCTGATGTCTTATGACAAGCACCTTTGGTCGTTGCTGGCGACAAAGCAGAATTTAACCTCGGCAAAGTATGTATTCTTTGGCGCACTAATTGGTTCTGCAATTGGCAAGGGATGGATGCGTGCCATCGGAGTCGGAATTCGCTATTTCAAGGATTTAGAATCAGGGCGACCACGTTTTCAGATCTATTTGCTGAAGGAAAAGTTAGACCCCAATTCAGTGAGTTTGGGTTTGGAGGCCGACTTAAGATTTAGGCTTGGGAGCATTCCTTTGCGGGCCCAGGATATTGAGAAATCCATACAAGGTGCCAGCGTCGATGTCGCAGGCTGGGGTGGGCGCATAGCCGTGCCTGGTGGAAGTGACAAGTTTGCTCAATTCACGATTAACTTGGCAAATATCGGCGCCGCGACCTTTGGGGGCTGGGCGGCGACCCATGGGCATCCTATCCTTGGCTCGGTCGCAGGAATTACGGCGGGGATAATCACCGTACTATCAATGCCGTCATTTATAAATACGAATACCAAGATCATTCCTGTGTCAGCGTCCCTAGTTCGGCAGCAACTCAGTCAGCTGCTGACATTCCTAAAGCTTAGGCAATCGAACCCGGCCCCATCCTGCAAAACGCTGTTCAATTGACTGTAGGAAAATAAATTGAAAATATTTTTTAAATTAAACCGGAAATATTTTGTACGTTTCTAGTTCGCTTAATATTCAAACCAATCGATATTTAAGCAACGCCGACATTTTATGTTTTTGCAATTGCGACCAGCCCTGACCGGCATATTTTTCAGTTGTTTCAGCACATTAGTAAGATCCTATCTGTTCGCGCACTGCGACCAGCCCTGCTGATGGGGAACAAAAGCTTTTATCCGGTCATGCAGAAATGGGCCCAGAGCTGTCTCATCCTCCTTTCCACTATAGTTCGATAACCAAATTTTGAATGACTTGCGTACTTCTTCGTCGGTTAATTTCTTCATGATTCCTTTCACGGCACGCTCAGTAAGATTGCAACGTATATATTGCAATCTTACTGAGGGGCAAAAATATGAATAAATCCGACAAGGGCGCGTCGTCTTTTAACATTTTTGGCAGAAAAAATTTGAAGCATTGGTTAAAAAATGGGGCGTTGACAAAGGAGTCCATGGCTTTTCAACCTGGGAGCTAACCAATGCTCTGATTTCTTGCTTTGTATTGCGGCTTGGCTCTTGCCGGGATGTGGAGGCCACGCTGGGCACAAGGCTTCGGCAGAGCTCCACGTCGTCTGGAGTGTCGACGGAGCTTGCTGACATCAGCCCGACGGCTGTCGCTGGAATGACCCATCCCGCGAGGATCTTACGGCGTGAAGCTGAATCAAATAAGCCGGTCAGGCCTGAATTGCGACAATTAGCTTAAGGGGCAGCTGCCGAAATGACGTCAGGTTCAAGAAAAAGGTGGCTTGATGAAATACCGGCTGCGTCTGAAATCTCGAGGCATTTTCCGCGAATTCTGAATTGCAATACTGAGCTGCTCAATGAAACCCGGCAAAGTCCACTTTCAAAGGGCTTGGAAGCTTCCGCCATGTTTTTAATTTCAAAAGAGCTGCTTTTCATTTCGATCGTCACCTTAATGCTGACAACCACAGAAGACGTCGCAGAAGAGCAGGTCGAACTTGCCGTCAATTGCCCACCCGAGAATTTCAAGCGAGCGGACTCAGAGAAAGCTTTGTTTTTTCGCGGCTCAGTAACCCATGCCCCTGATTCTATGGTAATCCCTGGAGCCGCTGCGCCTTCGCAGTCAGCACTGCCAGCCGTCTTCCCGGGTGCGCCGGTCACAACCTCGGCCGGGGTGCTAGACGCAACCTTGGGGGCCGCAAGTGTAGGACTGTCGGCGTCCTTCTTTGCACAGGCAGCAAAACCCAAAACTAAGATACCGAGGATAAAGGATGACAGAGTTTTAGCGAGCATTGTGGACATGGTTTGATTCTACTCCCAATCGTGCGCTTACGAAATTAGAAGCAGCTAGTTTAGAAATCTTAACTATTTCGTGACCAAAATTGTCATTCCGTCCGGCCTCTTGGGCTTTGATCCGGGTTGGGCCTTTAAAGACCCACAGAAGCCATGCTTTTAGAATCTCAGAAGCCATTCTTCTAGAGCCGTAAAGGCGCGCTCTTTTCCGATTTCATTGAAGCTTTCGTGGAAAAATCCGGGGAAAGTGGTCAATTCTTTGATTCGGGAATTTTGCATTTTAAGGTTTTTAAAAAATTGAAAACTGGCTTTCGAGCTCACGATCCCATCTGCAAGCGGGGACTCAAGCAACAAATTGTAGGCAAAGGGTCCCACATTATTTCGTGTTTCTTCCATTTCCTTCATCAGCTGGACAAAAAATCGGGGGCTGACCCAGTGGTGATTAAGGGGATTGCGTGAATACTCGGCCATGACATCTGGATCGTGGCTCAATAAGTTCGCGTCAAGCTCATTGTCCAGTTTAATTCTGCCAAGCAAGGGCTCGACCAATTTTCCAAAAAATGATTTTAGGCCCGGAATTGGAAACGAAACATCCAGCAGTGGCGCAGAAATTGAAACCGCTGCCAAGTTTAGATTTGCGTGAAGAAACAAAGTTCTAAGTGCAATCAGTCCGCCCAGGCTATGCCCAAATAAATAAGTCTTTTTCAGCGTGGCTTTACTCGCAAACCATTTTTGCGCGGCCTCAAGCCCCAATAAGACGGCTTGCGAGTACTGATCGAAGTTCTCAATGTGCCCTCGATTTCCCTGGGACCTTCCGTGCCCAGGCAAATCCAAACAGACAATGGCATCCACACACGAGCGCAAATAGGACGGAAAATGTTCATAACGATCGCTTTGTTCGCCCTGGCCATGAATCAAAAACAAAAGCCGTCCGCCCTGCAGGTCCCTTTTTCCATAAATACGCAAATGAATCTGATTGGAATTAATGAAAAGAGAATCTTCTTTCCAGTCGGCAGGAAGCTTAGGAAAATTTGGTGAAGCTGTCATAGAATGCTATTTTACAACCGCTTTGTAAATATAAGCAACGCCACCGGTAAGGGGGGTCCAGGTGACCGCTGAAAACTTGCCTGTTTGCAGAGCTAAATCAACGAACTCTTGGCGGCAGGGGAAGTTTGCCGAGGATTTTTGCAGATATTGATAGGCTTCTTTTTGTCCAGTGACCCAGCCGCCAATCAGCGGTAAAACTTTCTCGGAATAAAAGCTGTACAGATTTTTAAGCCCCGGAATATGAACTTGGCCAAATTCGAGAACTAAAACAGAGCCACCTTGGCGGGTGACTCGTGCCATTTCAGCCAGACCCTTTGCCGGATCCGCAACGTTGCGAATTCCAAATGAAATACTAGAAATATCGAATTCGTCATCCGCATAAGGTAATGCCATGACATTTGCTGTTTCAAATTTAACGTCTAAACCTAAATCTTTTGCCTTTTTAGGAGCAGTTGCCAGCATTTCAGGGCAAAAATCAGTGCCAATCACAGTCCCGGATGGCCCTACCTTTTTTTTAAACTCAATTGCAAGGTCACCTGTTCCTGTCGCGCAGTCTAAAATTTTGTCGCCCGCACAGACCCCGGACATCGAAACTACTTTGCGTCGCCAAAGGTGATGGATTCCAACGGATAGAACAGAGTTTGCTTTGTCATACCTGACCGCAACTTGAGCAAACATCTTGCGAATTCGCTCAGGATCAGGATTCAAATTTTGCTTCTGCATAGTTTAGTTATCCAAGCGATTAAGAGGTCGATCCATAGCTGCCAAAATTCTTTCGATTCGATTCATCATCCAGCGAAAATCAGCCAAAGTTAGGGCTTGCGGACCATCCGAAAGAGCTTCCTCGGGTCGCGGATGGGACTCGACAATAATTCCGTCAGCTCCTGCCGCTACGGCGGCCATTGCAAGGTTTGGAATTAAGGTTCTTACGCCAACGGCGTGGGATGGATCAACGATGACCGGATGACTGCAGTTTGCTTTCGCAAAAACAACTGCATTTAAATCTAAAGTATTGCGAGTCGCAGTTTCAAAGGTGCGAATTCCTCGCTCGCACAGAATGACATTTTTATTTCCACCTTTGACCACGTATTCAGCAGCTTTGATCCACTCGTCGACAAAGGCCGAAAAGCCACGTTTAATCAGAACTGGCTTTCTTGTTTGGCCCAGCTCTTTTAACAATGCGTAATTATGCATATTGCGAGAACCAACTTGATACATGGCCACGCAGTCATCAAGAATTTCGATTTGTCGCGGGTCGGTGATTTCGGTGACCAATTCCATTTGAGTTTGCGCCAAGACATCTTTGATAAATCCAAAAGCCTCTGCACCCAAACCCTGAAAAGTGGATGGACTTGTTCTCAGTTTCCAAACTCCGCCCCGAAGCAATGAAGCGCCAGCGGCTTTGACTCCTTTTGCAGTTTCCAGAAACTGCCCATGGCTTTCGATAGCGCAGGGGCCTGCTATGACGGTAAAAGCCGGTCCGCCGATTAGAATTTTTCCAACCCGAACGGGGATAGTCATTTGTGGAAAAAGTGAATAACCGGCAAAGGTCTCATCTTGTGATGATTTGGCCTGCAGGGCTGAATAAATAGGTAAATTAGGTGGTGTCACCGTTGTCGTTTTAGAAATTTGTGCCTCAAGCGCTGATTCCATATTTAACCCAGAAATTTTCGTACTCGTTGGAGTTCAATTCAGCTATAAAACAGAGGGTGCCGTTATACCATCAAAATTTGATTAGGGAATAGAAAGTTCACTACATACGGCATGGAAAATTTGCGGAGGGCCTGAAAGTATGGCACAAAACACTAAATACCTTGAATTAGACACTTTTTTGTCAAATGGGGCACTTCTTCGCACGCCTGATGGAAGGCTCTATTGTTGGCAAGATTTGCAATTTCTAGATAAGGGCCAAGGCTTCTCTGCAGATTTTTCATTGGCTTATCAAGAGTTCTTTGCCTCTACCCTTCAGCCATTTCATGGATTGGGTCCTTTTACCAGCAGTGTTGGCAGCTTTCGCGCAAAGTTGGCTTCTTTTTTACAGCAACAATTACAACCAGCTTTGCCGCTTTTAAAGAAACAAGATTTTGTGGCTGCGGATAAGGGTAAGTTTGAAAAATCATTCCAAGAAATTCAGGGAAAAATTCATCGCGGTGAGATTGAAAAAGCCGTTCCCGTGATTTTTGCGCAAGCAAGCAAGACCGTAACCAAAGCCGATTTAGTATCAATGATGTTTCATGCTTTAGAGGCCGATGACGGACTTTTCGTTTATGGCGTATGGAATTCTGATTTCGGTATCCTTGGTGCAACACCCGAGTCCTTATTTCAGCAAAAAGATGGTCTGATTAAAACAATGGCGCTGGCCGGGACCTGTCCAAAATCTGAAGTTAGCAAACGGCCAAATCTATTAAAGGATGCTAAAGAGCTTCATGAACACAATCTTGTGGTGCGAGACATTCAGGACCGTTTGCAAAAGCAGGGAACTGTGCGGACTTCACCGACCAAAATTGTGGAGTTTCCGACCCTCTTGCATTTAAAAACTGAAATTGAAGTGAATGGCCCGCAAGTCCCGCTTGATGTTTTGACAAAACAGTTGCATCCAACGGCAGCCCTTGGTGTTGCGCCCCGAAATTATGGAATTCAGTGGCTGGCCGAGTTGCCCTACCAAAAACAGCGTGGTTTTTTTGGAGCACCGATTGTTTTTCGTCTAACCGCGACTGAAGATCTTGCCGTAGTTGCAATTCGTAATATTCAGTGGTCCCCTCAGGCCTGCCAAATTGGTGCGGGTTGTGGGCTGGTCAATTCCAGTGAGTTGGACCGCGAGTGGAACGAACTCGGCGCAAAAGTGAATACTGTTTTTAAGATTTTAGGTTTGGACAAATGAACGTTAAGCTGGCCCAAAAGACAATCGAAGCCGCTGTTGCCGCCGGAGTTCGCGATTTTTGCGTCTGTCCGGGGGCGCGAAACTCAGCGCTCGTTCTAATTCTTGGCGCAGCCAAGGGCCTACGACTTTATTCGTTTTTTGATGAGCGCTCGGCCGCATTTTTTGCTTTGGGGCGAATTCAAGCCACCGGATTTCCGACGGCAGTTGTGACAACATCTGGTACCGCGGTGGCAGAACTGCTGCCGGCGACGGTCGAGGCTTTTTACTCTTGCTGGCCCCTTTTGCTGATCACCGCAGATCGGCCACGATCCTTTCGAGGCAGCGGAGCCCCGCAAACCATCGAACAGGTCGGAATCTTTTCAAAATATGTCGAGTCCTGCCTAGATATCGGTGATTTCGCCGACTCTTGTTCCCTTTTGCAGTGGTCAAAAACTAGACCACTGCAAATGAACGTCTGTTTTTCGGAACCCTTGATTGATGCTGAGATTCCCGAGCTGGATTTTTTAAATGCAGCAACTCAAGCCTTTCAATACCTGTCTTCGCCACAGGAAATTTCAGCATCTCGAGTTTTACCCGAAGAGAATTCTAATACCCTGATCAGCCCATTGGTGATCTGTGGCGCCATACCAGCTGGTGAAAAACAGAAACTTATTGCAGCTCTTGTGAAGTTAGCCGCACCCATTTATGCCGAGGCCTTGTCCGGCTTGCGGGGCGAAGAAGAACTTCTTCATCTCTTGATTTCAGGGGGCGAAGATTCTGTGCAAGAGCTTTTCCAGCAAGGCCTTTGTCGCTCAGTTTTACGCGTGGGTGGGGTTCCCACCTTGCGTTTTTGGCGGGACCTTGAAAGTAAATTTGCAAAGGTGCCGGTTTACAACATTTCGAACAATGAATTCTCTGGGCTCAGTCGTGCTGTCTCAGGGCAAGCGCGTTTTACTACTTTAAATAATATTCAAGCTAAGTGGGAAGAAGATACTCGCGCTGCGATCTTTCGAATCGATCAAGAGAAGCGTTGTAAAATTGAGGCCCTGATCAAAAAATTTCCCCAGTCAGAGCCCGCGTTGATAGCGCTGCTTGCTGAACGCCTAGCTGGGCAATCTGTATATTTGGGCAACAGTTTGCCAATTCGAGAGTGGGATCTGATGGCCTCTGTAAAAACATCTTATCAACGGATGGCTGGGCATCGTGGCGCCAATGGCATCGACGGCCAAGTTTCAGGCTTTTTAGGGTGGTGCACCCCACAGTGTGAAAATTGGTGCGTGATAGGTGATTTAACTGCAATGTATGATCTGCAGGCGTTGTGGATTAGTAAACAGCTTGTCGATTCGAAAGTTCGTATTGTGGTCATCAATAATAAGGGCGGACAAATTTTTAAAAAAATATTTGGTAATGAAATTTTTTTGAATCGCCATGATTTTGATTTTTCAACTTGGGCCAAGATGTGGAATTGGGACTATTTGCAGTGGTCTTCCATTCCACCAATGGATCAAGTGCTGGGCCAAATGCTGGGCCAAATTTCGAAGTCGGTAATTATTGAAGTTAATCCTGATGAAGCTCAGTCTGATCAATTTTGGGACGAGTATAGAAAGTTGATATGAAATTACTTGTTTTTGCCTTGCACGGTTTTCTTGGCCAACAGTCCGATTGGGATTTTTTGAGGGGCGAAAAGCAAAAAAATGCTTTTACGGGAACTCATCTTTTGGTTTCTGATTACACAAAAATTCCTGGATTAAGCCCAGTATCAGGGGATATTGAGGCCTGGGGTCTGCAGTTTATTGGTTGGAAGCGGGAAGTTTATGGCGAGCGTCCCTTCGTTATCATGGGATATTCGCAAGGCGGCCGTCTTGCCATGATGACCTTAAAGGAAAACAGTCCAGATTGTTTAGGTGGGGTAATTTTGTCAGCCCATTTGGGCTTGTCCAATACAGAAAAGGAGAAGCGGCTTAAGAATGACCAAGTTTGGGCAAAACGATTTCTTGAAGACGACTTTTCAACGCTTGTGAAAGAATGGGACAGCCAGCCTACTTTAGTTGGGAAGAAACCATCGCCAGCCAGAGCCGAAGATGATTTTAGCCGTCAAATACTGGCCGAGAGTTTATTGAACTGGTCCGCGGGATTGCAGCCAGATTTGAAAGAATGGATAAAAGAATATCCGAAACCCATTCTATGGATGAGCGGTCAAGACGATGAAAAATATAGAATTCAAAATGGCATGGTAGAATTTAAAAATAAACTTTCTAGAAAAACTTTAGTTCCTGAGTCAGGTCACCGGGTTTTAAGTGATAATCCAGATTTCGTGGCTGCTGAAGTTTCTGGTTTTCTAAGGCAATTTAAGACTTAGGCGGGCTTTGCGAACTACACTAGTCCGCTGACGATTCTAATAGATCTTGCAGGCCTCGGTTGCAGTAATCAGTGCTGCGCGATTTCCTGGTTCTCCGGCGGCATGCCCCGCCTCTGGAGTGATATGAAGTTTAGATCCAGGCCATGCTTGATGTAGTTCCCAGGCGCTTTGAGCAGGGCAAACCATGTCGTAACGTCCCTGCACAATGTAGCCTGGAATATTTTTTAGTTTCGCGGCATTTTCAAGCAGATAGTTGTCGGTCTTAAAAAAGGCATTGTTGATAAAGTAATGGCACTCAATTCTTGCAAAGGCCAAGGCCTTGTGGGGATCTTCGAAGTCCTCAATGGCTTCGGGCTTGATCAATAGATAGCTGGTTGCGGACTCCCACTGGCTCCAGATGCGGGCAGATTGAAGGCGCATGTCTGCATCTACCGAGGTCAGGCGTCGGTAATAGGCTTGAATGAAATTGGCTCGTTCTTCTTTGGGAATGAAATCATGATAGCGAGCCCAATAATCAGGAAAAATTTGGCTAGCACCCTCTTGGTAGAACCATTTCAGTTCAGAAGGTCGACACAAAAAAATTCCACGTAAAATCAAAGCACAAACTTTTTCCGCATGAGCAATTGCATAGGCAAGAGCAAGGGTTGAACCCCAGCTTCCGCCAAAAACAAGCCAATTCTTGATACCAAGATGTTCTCGCAATTTTTCGATATCATCGACCAGATCCCATGTCGTATTGCCCTCGAGCTCGGCATGGGGCGTACTTTGCCCGCAGCCGCGTTGATCAAAAAGGATTATATGATAGTGGCTTGGATCGAAAAAACGACGATGGTCAGAGTTAATGCCTCCGCCGGGCCCGCCGTGCAAAAAAACAACGGGACGCCCTTTTGGATTCCCGGCTTGTTCGTAGTAGATCTCATGAAGGGAAGAAACTTTGAGGCGGCCCGTTTGAAAGGCTTCGATTTCAGGAAAGAACTGCCGGGTCTGATTGGACATTTGTTACCTCATTTCATGAATCGGTCGGGGCCAAAACTTTTGCTTTTTCAGCAAGGGAATAAAACTTGCTTGGGCGGCAATATCATTACAGCGCTCAAAGTCGGCAATAGTGAATCCGTACTTTCGTTGTAAAAGATCGTATTCATGGGTCAGATCAATGGCAAAGATGCCTGGGTCATCCGAGTTGATGGTAACCAGGACCCCTGCATTTATCAGCTGGCGAATCGGATGCAATTCGGGACTTGAAATCGCGTTCGTCAGCCAGTTGCTAGTTGGGCAAAGTTCTAAGGTGATCGAATGCTTGCGAACAAATTCTATTATTTTTGCATCACGGGAAATCTGCAACCCATGGCCAATACGGCTGGCATTCAGGTATTCAATGGAGTCCTTCACATTTTGCGCCGAGGACTCTGAGTTAATTTCCCCAGCGTGAATCGTGATCGGCATGCCCTGATTTTTTGCTTTGGCAAAAACTGGAGCAAAGGGTTTTGGATCAAATCCGTCCTCATTGTCTGCCAAGTCGACGCCGACAAAATGCTCTTTGTGCTCGATAAAAAAATCCATAATGCTAAGGGCTTCGTTGATCGATCGAGTTCTTTGAATGGTTCCTAAAAAGCCGACGGCAATAGGCAGGGAATTGGCCATTTTGACCCCTCGTTGGACGGCCGCAGTGATTTTTTCCCAATTCAAGGTTGGATGTCCGTCATTGATAAAAGTTGGGGCGTAGCGAAGCTCAAGAACACGAATTCCTTCAGCTGCCGCATCTTCGATGGCCTCGTAAGTAATGCGGGTTAGGATTTCTTCGCTGGCAAGTACTGCCTGGGTCATCATGAATTTCTGCAGCACCGTGCCGAGGTCTTTCATCGGCGTGGTGACAAGGAATTTATTAACACACTCAAGCGCATTTTCTGGGACTTCGATTCCTACCGCCGGTGCAAGCTCTTTTAACGTCGACAGGCGCAAGGCCCCTTCAAGATGTCGATGCAGTTCGACTTTTGGAAGGGATTTTAAAGCAGAATGACCGGAAAAATTAGCATTGAAATTCGTTTGACCTGAGTTCATGCAAAGAAGGATAAAAAGATGGATTTGATTTGTAAATCTTGAAATGGAGTAAACCCATGAATTCAGTCCTTCCTCGTCCCCAAAAGCTGGCCGGAAATCCATCCCATGATCCGCAGTTTTCGGTACCCTTGAAATGGAAGGGCCAAAGCATCCAAGCGGCCTGCCCACGCTCGACGCGGGCGATGGTTTCTTTAATGGACATGAATGCGGTTATTGGCGGGGCGGCTGCCCATTACGGTGGTCCTGCAGCATTTGCTGAGTTGATGTCGGCGTTGCATGCCCATGTCTTTCAAACTGCCAAACAATCTGGCAAAAAATGGCATGAGCAATTCAATTTGGTCAATGATGCTGGCCACTGCGAAAATGGGATTTATGCATTGAAAGCGAACTATGGTTTTGCCGATTTAACTTTGCAAAGGCTAAAGGGTTTTCGCTCTATTGAGTCAGTTTTGACAGGGCACGGCGAGTCTCATCTTTTTCCAGAGGGCGTTTTTCTAAGCAATGGTCCTTTGGGTTCCGCTTTTCCTCAAGCACAGGGAGTCGCCTTGGCGGATGGTTTAATAGGCAATGGGCGGGTCACGGTGACTTCGATTTCCGACGGAGCCTGTATGGAAGGTGAAGCCCGAGAAGCACTGGCGGCAATTCCTGGATTCGCACGGGCTGGGAAGATGGCTCCATTTGTACTTATCATAAGTGATAACAACACCAAGCTATCGGGTCGCATTGATAAAGAAAGTTTTTCGATGGAACCAACTTTTCAAGCTCTTTCCGTTATGGGCTGGAAAGTTCTTAAAGTCGAAGATGGCCATGACCATCAAAAGTGCCTGGACGTTATTTCCCAAGCGATTGAAGAAGTCCAAGCCAATCCAAACCAGCCGGTGGCTATACACGCAAAAACAATTAAAGGAATCGGCACGAAAAAAACAGCTGAATCATCCTCGGGCGCTCACGGTTTTCCCCTTAAAAGTGCAACTGAACTTCCGGATTTCATTTCCGAAATTTTTGACGGAGAGGATTATCCCTCAGAGTTTAAGGCCTGGATCAATGAATTGATTGAGTTAGAAAAAAAGACCAAAGCAGCTTCGATCAAAACAACTGTTCCCGAAGAAAAAATTCAGGTGGGAATTACGAATGCGATGATTAAGGCAAGAAAAGCGGGTTTGCCTGTGATTTCCGTGACCTCGGATTTGGCGGGATCGACAGGTGTTGCTGGCTTTCGCAAAGAGTTTCCACAATTCTCTATTGATGTCGGCGTTGCCGAAAGCAATATGGTTTCTGTTGCTGCCGGATTTTCAAAACAAGGATTTATTCCGGTTGTAGATACTTTTGCACAATTCGGAGTAACCAAAGGGGCCTTGCCTTTAACTATGGCGGCACTTTCGCAATCACCGATTATTTGCGTTTATTCCCACACTGGGTTTCAAGATGCAGCAGACGGGGCCTCCCACCAGGCACTAAGTTACCTTGCGATGATTTCTTCAATTCCCACTGTCGAAGTGTATTGTTTGACTTGCAGTGAAGAGGCCGAATCATTGATGCTACAGGCCTTTGAAAAATTTGCCGCCGACGCAACCGCGGGTCGCGAGGGAAAGTCATATGTATTTTTTCTTGGGCGAGAAAACTTCCCAAAAACATTTGCCAATAATGATTACAAATTGGGAAAGGCGCAAATTGTGGCCGATACCTCGGCGAAATTTTCCAAATCAGTAGCTCTTGTCGCGGGTGGGTCGTTGCTGCATGAGGCGCTAGTCGCCTCTGATCTTTTGGCCGCAAAAGGCATTGGATCGATAGTTGTAAATCCTGCAATAATGAATTATCCCGATGTTGGATTGCTGATGTCCGTCTTAGCGAAAACTTCTGGAAAAATTATCAGTATCGAGGACCACCAAGAAATTGGCGGTCAAGGGCAAATGCTGACAGCGGCCCTTCACAAGGCAGGTGTTCGATTTTCGCAAAGGACCTTGGCTGTAACCGGTGAGTTTGGTCAAAGCGCTTATAATGCCATCGACCTTTATCGCAAACATCATTTGGATTCGGAATCAATGGTCAAAGCCGCTTGTGAACTGATCGGTAGCTAAAAATGAAAATTCGTATTGGAGTTATCTCTGCAAATCGCGCTGATGCTTTGAAGGTCCGCGAGGGATTTACTGATGTCCTGGTCGTTCCAGCAAAAAGTGTAATTGACCTTTACCAGGTAAATGGCACCCAGGCGATGCAGGGGATTGTTTTTATTGGCACTGGCGAATTGAAAAAGGAATTTAAAAGTTTTCACAATTTTCTTCGCTCTAAGCACACCTATTCACAAATACCCATTCTTTTGCTAGCTGGCGACGACGATTTGCAAATAGACGGTGTTATTACCGATCCATTGGTGCGCTCGTTTTCGATAAAAGAAGGACTGTTTTTACCTTTATTGAGTTTTATGGATGTTATCAAAAAAACGGAAGGGCTTAAGGAGGTTTTGGCCTCTAGCTATATCCAGGATATTTTTTGCCAATCACTGACAGAAAAATTGGGACAAAGTTCAGCTTTTGTTCCTCGGTTAGCCACGGACGACGAGTCCCATGGAAGTTTTTTTGCACAAAAAAGCGGAGAAATTTCTTCGAATTTAGTTTGGATTAAGTTTTCCGTACGTATTTTAGATGAGGGCAGCAAAGGTTTAAAGGAAACTTTTAAGACTTTTACTGATTCTGAAATTGACGAAACTACCGAAAAGCTTTTAGATCTCATCTTGGACCAATTTCAAAACAAATTGAAAGAGACCCTCCGCGAAAAGGGCGCCCTTTTTCTACCGTCAATTGACAAGGTCAGTGCACAAGATCGAATTCTTTTAGTAAAGGCCTCGAAATCTAAATTTATCATAATGGAATCAGGTTCTTGCAGTGTCTTGCTTGAGGAAATTCGCTACCTCTAAAAGGTCAGCCCCGGAAATGTGACGTGGTGACGGCACATCCTAACTCCCTAGATTAATTTCTTTGATAGTTTTTTTGATACTTCTTTTGATAGTTTGGCTTTGGCAAGCAATTCAATATAAGAAGCAACTTCGCTGCCGACATGCTGCCGGCAGAGTTTTACATTTTTAGGTAGAGTTGGATTGCCCAAAGATTCCGAGCAAGTTCCCATTCCCCCAATACAAACAATTGCCGGAACTGCAGAAAGGGTCGGCAGATCTTTCTTAATTTGTTCCGGACAATTGTAGGACAAGCAAAGCACTGCCGGTTTTAGCTGTTTACAAACCTTAATAATCTGCGACAAAGGAAGGTCTGTGCCGAAATAATAGACCGGAAATCCGCGAAACTTAATGTGAGCTGCGACAAGCATAAGGCCGCCCTCGTGATGCTCACCCGAGGTTGCCGCCGCTAAAATTTTTTGCGATTGGGTACTTGGGAAATCCATGGCCAGAAGCGAGGCTAGTTTCAGACGAATAAACGCAGATGCGAAATGCTCCTGGGCAATGCTTACCTTTTCTAAGCGCCAGTCCTCGCCTAGGCGGCGCAGGATTGTCTCGAAAACTCGATCAAAGAGCATTTCAGGACTTAATCGTGCATTTAGCAAAGCGTAGTGCTGAAGAATCGAAGTCGTATCAAAATTCAATAGCGAGTTATAAATCAACTCAACCCGAAAGCTTACATCGTCAGATATTTCTGGAGGTAAATTCGCAACAATTGAACGACTAGGATTTTTTGAACTTTTGCTGTAAAGGGCTGAGATTTCACAAAGGCTTTGCCCGTCAGCCAGGCGCCGGACCGTGTTTTTTAGAAAATGAATATCTTGCTGGCTGTAAAAACGATGTCCACCAGCGGTCCTTTCTGGTCGCGGGAAGCCAAAACGCTTTTCCCAATTCCTTAGGGAAGAAGCGGGTAGGCCGGTTATTTGTGAAACAGTTTCAATGGAAAACTTCATTAAAAATTCCCGGACTTTTTCTCTAAGGCAGAACGATCGCGAATTAAAATTTCTTTACCGTGAACTTCGATTATTCCTTCATTTTTAAATGAAGTTAAATGTCGCGACAGGGACTCGTTGATGGTGCCCGCCAATTGCGCTAGCTCGTTGCGAGTCAGCTTTAAATTAAGCCGAACCCCTTCCGGAGTCTGCACACCAAATTTATCACCCAGTAAAATGAGTTGATAGGCGATACGTTCCTCAACCGAGGCCAGGTAATGAAATCGATTCATTGCTTCGTAGGTTTCAAGATCGCGAATCGTTTGCAGCAGGACCATCTTTAAAAGTGAATCCGGTCCACTGAGCAATTGTTCAAAAGCGTTCTTAGGATAAATCAAAACTTCGGAGGCTTTGATTGCTTTCGCAAAAAACTGATAGCTCGAATTGGTCAATGGCGATTTGTAGCCAAAAAATTCCCCAGGACCAACTAACTTGTTAACATAGTCCAAACCTGTTGAGCGGCCGCGAGCTTGCTTTTGATGAACTCCAGTCATCACGGAGCCCGTCTTTAAAAAATAAATATCTGTTGGCGTGTCACCTTCTTTGAAAAGAAACTCGTTTTCTTTCAAAAAGATTGTTTCGTATTCTTTTTTCTGAACATTTAAGGATTGAAGTGCAGGCTCTTGTCTCATGCTCAGGGGTTCTTGGGTAGTTCCTTGCGCCAAAACTGACAGTGCCATAAGCACCTCCATTCACCATGATTTAATACTGATTAAATACTGATTAACTTAAAACAGATCAATAATTAACACAGAGCAACTAAAGTCAATAGCTTTGCCAGGCTGAGCCACCCTAAGGAATAGCTCGGCCTTAGCTGTCTGTGACAAAGATCTTCGCCATTCGGTTAATAATGGGAGCTGGTTTGAAAAGGGCAAGGTGCAAGTGGCAAAAAAGGTACAGCTGGCAAAGGGTGCAAGTCGCCTAGTAGCCTTTAAGTTCTATCCAACCACTCCATGAGCTTATTCCGATAAATCTGGTGATGACTCCAGTATACATCTCCGTGTTGTCCTTGGGGGACTTTCCAAATTTCTTTAGGGGCGCGCAATTTCATAAAAAGATCATTACCAAATTCAGGTTCCACGACAGAATCGATTTGGCCGTGAATCACAAGGGTTGGGATGGGCGAAATTTGCGCCACATCCTTTGCCGCATCGCTGTCGCTCAATAGAAGGTAGGCAAGCGGTTGAAATAGCCAAGTCAACCAGTGCAAGGAAAGCTTGTTCCGGCCCATAGCTTGAAACGAGATAAACGTACTATCGGCAATCACTGCACGAATTGGTATTTCACTTTTTTTGTCGATGACGGCTCGTAATGCGGTAGGCCCGCCAACGGAGTGTCCATATACAATTAACGGGCCTTTGTCTTTGTGTGAATGCACCCAAGCCAAGGCCGCCGTGCCGCTGATTAGGCAATGATACGGGTCAGGAGACCCTTCGGAAAGCCCATACCCAGGGTAGTCAAAAACAAATAAATTGTAACCCTTTTCTACAACCCAGGCGAGCATCGCGAAGTGGGCTGTTAGATTTTGCGCGTTACCGTGAAAAAAAACAATGGTGCCCTTTGCGGGTCTTTTGGGAAAGTTTATTTGCGCATCAAACCACCAAGCATGCAACTTTTGACGATCTTGATTTTCAAAAAATATATTTTCGTATTGCAGCCCCATTTTTTCAGGCTCTAAGAATAGATCCCGAGATGGATAATACATGATATGCGAGCATCCGCAAAAAATTACAATGCAAAGTAGTCCACTTGTAAGAATTGAGCATAGCTTCAACCGCAAAAAAATCCCTTTGGAAAAAACACAATACAGGATGATCTTTTCCTTCCAACATCCCTGTCAATCCCAGTTAATGGCATCCAGCGTCTCCATTTTTTGGGCCAGAAAGCTATGAGGTCTTGAGTCAGGAAGCAATGAGTACGGGAGCCAGAAATTCGTTAAATTTCGCACAAAAATTGTTTCGTATGGTTCAATTTGATGGTCCAATTTGCTACTGGTTTAAAAATTTTTCAAACGGATGCGACGATGAAAACAGTTTTAGTTACGGGTGCAACTTCGGGTTTTGGAGAAATGCTTGTTGGTCGATTTTTGGACGGTGGGTATCGTGTGGTTGCGACGGGACGAGATCTGCAAAAGCGCAAAGAAATTTTTTCGGTATTGCGACCGATATTTGCTGACCGTCTAATTGAGCTTTCCCTGGACGTGACAAAAAGCAATGAGATTCAATCTGTCGCAGAATTTGTTGGCTCACAATTTTCAGGGCTTGATATTTTGATTAACAATGCTGGTTACGGCTATTTTTGTCCATTGGAAGAAGCAGTTCATGATGAAGTGCGCAGACAAATGGAGGTTAATTTTTTTGGAACTCTTTTTATGACACAAAAGTTTCTACCTTTGTTGCGCAGGAATCACGGTTGCGTATTTAACTTTTCATCAGTCTTTGGGTTTATGGGCTTTCCCCTGACTGGCCTTTATTGCGCCAGCAAGTTTGCAGTGGAAGGGCTGACCGAGTCTTTGCGCGGGGAGCTTAGACCGCATGGCGTTCAGGTTTGTTTAATCCAGCCGGGTGGATATCGGACACGATTTGGGGAAAGTCTTTTTTGTCCATCAACCCCGCCACAATCGCCTTACGCAAATCAGATGGGGGCCTATCAAAAGCTCCGTGAAAAGCAAATGACTAAAGTATCACAGAACCCAATGGATGTGGTTAACGGAGTTTTTCATCTTGCGGAAAGGTCCTCTTTACCATTACGAGCGACTTTTGGTCGCGATGCCCGTTTTGCGAAATTAATTCGCAGATTCCTGCCAAATAAAATCTATCAATATTGCTTAGATAAAGTTTTTAGCAAGATATTCACTTTGGATAAAAACTCCCCATCCGGGGGCTAATGCTTTTGCTTGGGCCGGACTAGTTATCTTCCATTTGCTTTTGCCAGAACCAAAAGACATCGGTTGGAAGTGACTTTTCAAAATGAATAATTTTAAGAGTTAAATCAAAACCTTCTTGGCGAAGAAAGGCTTCCCGGCGTCGCAGGCCCTTACGCAAAAACAAATCCGGATCGGGAAGTGCTTTTGTCAGGTCCAGGGCGGCAAGTATTAGAGTTTGCTCGGCCTTAAACATGCCAAGTTCGATTCGAATCAATTGATCGAGAAGGTTTTCGCTGCCCGAAAGATTTTGCGTCGCGTGCAAAAAACCTAAAACCAAAGGAGTATAAAGTTCTACTGTCTGGCTAGGGTCAGCCACAAAATCAGGGACTCGTTTTAGGTATTGCAAAAGGATTTCACGACGATCCGGATCTTCCATAACTGGAATTAAGCTTGGCAGAACGGTGTGCAGCAGGCCCAGATCAAACATTTCCAGAAAGGCTCTATTGGGCTCGGCTAAGCGTAGAATTTTTAGATATTCTTCGCGACGGCGAGGCAGAACCGATCTTGCTAGTTCGCCAGCATTGGCCTGAATTGCGGTACGAAAACTTTCTTCAATTCGGAAATTCAACTTTTGTGAAAGGCGAATCGCTCGCAGACTGCGAATGGGGTCCTCAATAATTCTTGTCGTAGGGTCACCGATGGTGCGCATCACTCGGGCTTGGATATCTTTCATTCCCTCAGCATAATCAACAAGCTCATTTTTAATTGGATCGTAGAATAAAGCGTTGATCGTAAAGTCACGGCGAAGGGCATCTTGTTCTGGAGTTCCAAAAAAATTGTCCACTGAAGTTGGTTCTTCGCCTTCTTCGAAATCCTCGGGCTTGCTTTCGCGACGAAAGGTTGCAACTTCAAATTGTTGATCACCTCTTTTAACCAGAACTAGGCGAAATCGCTTGCCAATGATGTAAGCGCCGTAAACTTTTCGGCGAATCTGGCTAGGCTCGGCATAGGTGGCGATGTCAAAGTCTTTAGGGTGGATACCAGCCAAAAGATCACGGACGCAGCCGCCAACTAAATAGGTTAGAAAACCTTCTTTCTGAAGGGTCTTCACGATTTCTTTGGCGGAATGGTCAATCCAACTTGCGTGCAGTTGGGGTTTCTGTTTTACTTCAGGCATAAGAAGCTTTCTTTATGTCATCATATCTTGATCAGTTCAATTACCAATTATATGGCTCTGAAAATCACCGTCAGTGGGTTTTTTTGCATGGCCTTATGGGCTATGGTCAAAATTGGCGGAAAATTGCCACTGATTTAAGCCAACAGGACCAAGTCCTTACCTTTGATCAGCGGGGCCATGGAAAATCAATGAAGCCCGCAACTGGATATGCTCCTGAGGACTACGCCGACGATCTTTTTTTAATTTTACAAGAATTGGGCTGGAAGAAAATAGTTCTGGTTGGACATTCTTTGGGCGGAAGAAACGCCTTGATGTTTGCCGCAAAATTTCCTGAAATGCTGGATAAGTTGGTGATTGTAGATATTGGTCCAGACTCCAGACCCGATGCGCCAGCCTACTATCAACGACTATTTGACCTTATTCCCACCCCTTTTAAAAGTAAGTTGGCTGCCAAATCTTTTTTTATGAATGAATTCATGGCGATTGGAAAGGAATACGGACAGCCGCAGACTCTGGGTGCTTACCTTTATTCAAATATCGACGAATTGCCCGATGGCCGAGCTGACTGGCGATTTTCGACTAAGGCCATGATTGCCTCTGTTCAGCAGGGTCGGGCTCAAGACCACTGGAATGAATTGCGGCAACTACCAATGCCGACACTGGTGATCCGGGGCGAAAATTCGAAGGATCTTACTGCCGATGAATTCAAGCGAATGCAACTATCTAATCCCAGAGTCCAAGGTGTCGAAATCCCCGGCGCCGGACACTGGGTTCACTTCGATCAACCACAGGCTTTCATCAAGGCCTTGCGGGACTTCGTTCAATCACAATAGTTAGCGCTATGATTCCTTTTAACGATAGCATCGTGCGTGTCTTCCATTGCCATTTGGGAAGATTTGAATTTGAACGGGCTTGTGGTGGAAGCGGGCTGCTATTTCGTCCATGGTAAAAGTTTTGTGTTCCAACCAGTATTTTACATCGCCTAGCAATTTCCCTAAATCATTGTTGATGTGTTCTTTGCTAACACCGATATTTTTATTTGTGTTTCGATTTTTTCCAGCCCATTTCCAAACGTGGTCGAACATTTTTTTGTGTAAATTAGAAATAAAAGTCGCGGTTAGAAGGTCATCTAGGTTTTGCTTCCCGATCCAAACCGATGCTTGTGCTATATTTGCTTGTTCCAACTGATTCAGTTCCCCGCGCGTCGAAATATAATCTGGAATTAATTGTTCCAATTCTTCGGGCTCCAGTGGTGTGGCGCCATCCGGTTCGTCGAACTTCAGTGTAGCCATTCCTTTTCTCCGCACTAGGCAACTCATCCGTATCCCAGATTCAAGTTGCAGCTTCACCTGAGAGTGAGAAAGAAGCAACTTGCAGCAAATGAGATTTTTACATAAATTCGAGTTTAGGAGCTAGCCGACCTTGCCTTCATCCACGCCAAGTATTCCTGCGAGTTCCCGTTGTGAGATTTTAGTCTTAAGCTTGTAGCTTACAAACTTTTGCTGAATATCATAACGGAACTTTTCTAATGGAGTCGGATTTGCTGCCAAAGCAATTGTCCACGCATCAGTTTTTTTCGACATTCGGCAGGTTGCGAATTTTTGAAAGAAATTGAACCCATTGAAAATGAGATTGTCGTTGCAATCGGTGATGCCACTGCAACTTTTGATTTGCGAGATTCCTCGGGAAAATTGGTAAAGGCAGAAAGAATTCATAAACTAACACTGATAAATATTGATGCCTTTTATGCGAAAGTCATAAATACCGCCGACGCCTTGGTTTAGATCAGCGAATCCAGGTTCTTCAATTTACAATATTAAATTACGACTTCCTCAATCAGATGATCTATCTAATCGATCCAATAATCGCCTTGAAATAGTTCGGCATTTCAGGGCGCGGATACGTCTTGAGCCATCGTTTGCGAAAAAGAAAATACACATCGACAGTCATCTTCATAGGGACTTATGAGAATCGCTAAGTGCAAGCACTTGCTCATCCTTAAACAAAATATCGATGCAGTCGTGTGTCCGAATCTGGGTAATTCGGACTGAATTAGGGATCTATTGAGTGCAATTGTAGCGTTGGGTTTCTAAAGTTGGCAGGGTCATTAGCATGGTCAGGGCCTTATTGGCATTTGGTATCAGGTCAAAGGTTAGAATTTTAACGATTGCACCTTTTTGGGCTGAATACACCACCATCTGCAAAGCTACTTTTTTAGGAGGAATAAGATTATATTTTGCCGATGCCAAAAGGGTTCCTACTGCGACAGTTTTGGACTGCGCTTCCAATGCTTCTTCTGTGGCGCCAACAACAGCGGAAAAATCAATTCCTTCGCCAGTCATTCTGTATACTTTTGCGCCGGTATTTTTGTTGATCAATTCAGTGACCGTAAACGCAGCGGTGCTCCATTTTCCATCAACTTTGGCAGTCATGCACTGATAGGCTCCAGCGATAGAAGGGAATGAGCTTCCCAAGTTTTCCTTGGCCTTAGACTGGGCAAAAGTGATCTGGCAGATAGCGACCCCGAAAAGGAACGAAACAATCGATAGTTTTCTCATTTGGTAGACTCCTGGTTATGGCCAATAACATGCGATAGTTGTGCCATCACTAAATGCATAATAAAAGCGAGTCGCTTGAAGTTGACTGTCAAAGAATCAAAAAGTGACATTTTTGAGCGAATTTTTAAAGTGGGGAACTTACCTTACCAACGAGCCATCTTTCTGGCTGCCGTGTTTATTTTGAATATTTCCTGAAGTAGAGCGCAAAGAAAAAAATGTATTTTCGACTTTAGCTAGCTTCAATTTGACCTCACCTGAGACTGACCCAAAATCAATAGCAAGTGGTATTTTACTTTCTAGCTGCAAGCTCCCGCTGACCGATTTCCCACTGAATTCTCCGATTTAGCCCCCTTGCAAATCGATATCTCCAGAAACTGATTTGATATCCAGGCTTTTTGCTTCGAGGTCTGATATATTTGAGTTGGGTGGCCTTGCCGGACATTTCGTTGCCAATTAGCCCCTCCAATCAAACAATTTTAACAATAGCGAAGGCAAAGCTAGATGTTAGGCTTGAGCAATTCGGCCTTTGAAGTTCCTATCCGCTAAAGTTCCAAGGCCACCCGAAAAAACCCTTGCTCAAATCCACAAAAACCTCTCAAATAATATTTCCTGTTTTTCATTTTTACCTTTTTATAGAAAGTTGGAGCTTAGCAATGTCAAACGAATCTAAGAGTGAATTAAATGCGGCTTTTTTGGCCCCATTTTTGATAGAGACCGTAGAGGTGTTTGAAGTTCAGGCCAGTACAAATGTTTCCGCGGGAAAAGTTTATACTATTGATGCTTCGGAGAGTTTAACTGGTGATATTTCCGGTGTTGTTGGAATTGTCAGCGATCATTTCATGGGAAGCATAATAATAAGCTTCCCGGAAGAGACTTTCCTTGAGGTGATGTCAAAAATGCTGCGTTCACCGCAAACAGTGATCGACAAAAAAATAATTGATGGGGCTGGTGAACTTACAAATATGATTTTTGCACGCGCGAAAACAACTTTGAATTCCAAAGGTATGAATTTAAAATCGGCATTGCCCGGCATTATTCTTGGAAAGGGCCATCATTTTTTTGTTGCCAAAGGCGTCCGCAGAACGGTTGTCCCGTTTGATTCTGATGCTGGAAAGTTTTCTGTTGAAATTCTACTTAGTAACGAGTCAGCAGTTTCAGAAGCAAATAGCCGCCGCATGAAAATATTAGTTGTGGATGATTCAGAAGTGATTAGAACAATGATTACTAATGATATTTCGCAAATGGGTGAATTTGAAATTCATCAGGCAGCCGATGGTCAGATCGCATTACAAAAAATTCAAGAATCAATTGAGGCAAGAGCAATTTTTGATCTTGTTTTTTTAGATTGGAATATGCCAGGTTTAGATGGGATAAACGTTTTGAAAAGTGTTCGCGCGAATAAATTATTAGATAAGTGCTATGTAACTATGTTGACCGCGGAGGGCGAAGCTTCCAACGTAAAAATAGCTAAAGATATCGGGGTAAACTACTATTTAAATAAGCCCTTTAATAGGAAAAAGCTCCAAATATTTTTAGAGCACTTCCTTGAGGTGATGAAAAAAATCTAGTTGTGGCATCCGTCCTTAAGGCAAAATATGCCAATGTTTTCAATTGCCCAATATAGCGCTAAGCTGCGCTCGTGGAGCGTGAAATAATAGCATTGGTCATTCAGCCAAAAGAGAGGCGACAAGGTTCGGGGCTCATCGGAAAATTTTATGGAAGAGAGGGATACAACGAATTTCATCGACTTTTGAAATTTGCGACGTACTTTTGATTTACTGAGGGTGTTTTTCAAGATTTTGAATACACGAATCCATTGCAGCTAAACTTTTTAGTCTGCGGATTGATTAAAATTGTCGAAATTCATATCGAAGTGCTGCTGGGCAAAGTCATCGCCACGACATGCTTCAGCTGTAAAGCTAAAGCATGTGCTGGAATCGGTATTTGGAATCCACCATCGTTATCGTCGCGGATGATGATTTTCTGCCGCTCCAAGTAGAAAGAAGTTCCGCATCCACTGGCCAACGTCATTTGCTTTGGTTTTTGAGTTTAAAGATTCAACAGCTCGATCATAAGTCTCTTGGCCGATGAGTTTTACTCGAGCGTCAAGTCTGCCCTTGGCAAATTCTGGCGTGAACTCGGGATGTCCTTGAAAGCAAAATACGTGATTCTCAATACTATAAATTGGATAGGGACAGAAGTCGTCTTTACCTAAAAGCTCAGCCCCTTTTGGAAGGGCCACGACCTGATCTTGGTGACTAAAAATCAAAGAACATTCGCTCAGCGCAGGCTTCATCCAAGGTTTGTGGGCGATGAGGTCAAACTTGCGAACGCCAACGCCCCATCCCTTTGGTGACTTTTCAGTGCGTCCGCCCAGAAAGTGAGCCACCAATTGGTGACCAAAACAGACACCAATGAGCGGCTTTTTTTTCCGTGCAATCTCTTGAACAAATCCGCCCAAAGCTGCAATCCATGGATCATTGTCGTAGACACCCTTTGGACTTCCACTAATGATCCAACCGTCACATTCTGAGACTGAACTTGGAAGTTCACCCAAAGCCACTAGATATGTTTTTACCTTTTGGCCTGGCAGAGCGGACTTAAGAAAATTTAAAAACATGGACCCATATTGCAATTGATAGGGTTCTGAATTTTTCTCAAGTTGATAAGCGTTCAGCAATCCAATCACTAGAATCCCGCTTGTAATACAGCTTTGAGTTGGTCACGAGTCACTGGAATCATATTCGTTTGGTGGCATCCGTCTTTAATTGCTTTGTCCGCTAGTTTATTGATTTGATCCTCACGCACGCCATGATTTCTGAGTCCAAATTGAACGCCAAGGGACTTGAAGAATTCGAAGCAAGAAGTTGAGAGATTGGCTTTGGCTAGTCCTTTTTCTGCAAAAAGACTTTGCACTCGGGCCAGTCGCTCTTTTTGGTCTTGGTTGAGTTTGCTATTTTCAAGAAACTCCACAGATTTGGGCAGCATCAGGGCATTTGCTAAACCGTGGTGCAGTCCACACTCTGATGACAAAGGATGTGCCAAAGAATGAATCATGCCCAAGCCTTTTTGAAATGCGGCGGCTCCCATGGATGCGGCCACTAGCATTTCTCCTCGAGCCTCTAGATTTTTTCCATCCTTAACCGCCACTGGAAGATTTTTTAGAACTAGGCGCATGCCTTCGAAAGCAATTCCGTCAGCCATCGGGTGAAAGCCGGGAGAAAAATAGGCCTCGAGGCAGTGGGTAAAGGCATCAATTCCTGTTGCTGCCGTCACGGCCGCTGGTAAGCCAACAGTAAGTGCCGGTTCTAAAATTGCGATTTTTGGCAACATTGTCGGATGAAAAAATATTGTTTTGTCGTTAGTGGCCCGCATCACGATGACACCAGCGCGGCCGACTTCGCTGCCGGTTCCGGCAGTGGTGGGGATTGCGAAAAGGGGAGGCAACGGATTGGTGATATATTTATCTCCGCCTATAGCATCATCGTATTTTGACAAAGGACCTTCGTGGGTCACCGCGAGCATAATTACTTTCGCGGCATCCATTGGACTTCCACCACCAAGGGCGATGACGCTGTCGCATTTTTCGGCCCGATAGATTTTGGCTCCGGCATCCACATCGTCTTCAATAGGGTTTGGATGAACGCCGTCATAAACAGCGCACGTGATGCCCTCGTTTGCAAAAACCTTAATGACCTGCTCAGCAATTCCGACTTTGACCAAGGTTTTATCAGTCACCAAAAGTGGGTGCTTTAGATTTAAAGCCTTAATCCGTTTTGCAGATTCTAGCAGAGCGCCTTCGCCGTATAGAATTGTGGTCGGATAATTATATTGTTTCATTAGTTTCCTCAGGGAAATTAGATAATCTCAAAATAACGTTTAAGCTGCCAATCAGTAATTGCCCTTTCGTACTCACGAACTTCCCACTCGCGAGTGGAAATAAAATGTTCTACGAATTCTTTGCCAAAGAGGTCGCGGGCTTCCTTAGATACTTTTAGATTTCCCACAGAGTCGCGTAGATTGGTCGGGAATTGTACGGCTTCTGGTAAGGACTCTTGAACCTCATAGGCATTGCCTTTTACTGGTTTGCCAAGCTTTAGCCCCTTTTCTATGCCGAGAAGACCGGCTCCAATGACTGCTGCCGCCGCCAGATAGGGGTTGGCGTCGGCCGAGCCAACGCGAAACTCAACTCTTTGTGATTTTTCACTGCCTGGAATAACTCTTAGGGCAGTGGTGCGATTCTCGACTCCCCAAGTGGCTGCGGTGGGTGCCCAAAAGCCCTTGACCAATCGAGCGTATGAATTGATGGTTGGCGAAGTCATAGCTAGAAATGATTTGATATACTTCACTTGCCCAGCCACGTAGCTTTGCATAACTTCGCTCATTCCCAAAGGGTCGGCTTTGTCATAGAAAAGCGGTTTTTTAGATTTCAAGTTGTATAGCGACTGATGAATGTGACCGCTTTGTCCAGGGTAGTTTATATTCCACCTGGCCATGAACGTGGGCATCAAGCCCCGTTTTTGAAAATAAACTTTAGTGAATGTTTTAAATATTGAGGCTTTGTCGACGGCACGTTGAGCTTCGTCATATTTTAGTGCTGCCTCCCAGACGCCAGGGCCAGTTTCACAGTGCAGGCCTTCAATTGGAATGTCCAAATCAAGGCAGTAATCCATGAAGTCATTATACAGATCCGAATGCACCGAGTTTCGAATGATCGAATAGCCAAACATGCCAGGAGTGAAAGTTTTTAAGTTGGTATAGTTTTTTTCTCTGATTGAATGAGGAGTTTCATCAAACAGAAAGAATTCATATTCAAAGGCTAAGTTGATTCCAAAGTCCATGTCTTTCGCTCTATTTAAAACGCGCTTAAGGGCATTTCTTGGACAGACAGGATGCTCTGACTTTCCATCCTTGCCGACAAATTCAGCCAGGAAAAAAGGGACGTTTTCATCCGGTAAAAATCTTTCGGTACTTAAATCCACTTTAAATAGTGCGTCTGGGAAAGCTGTATGCCAGCCGGTAAAGGCGGCATTGTCGTAAAGCTGATCATGGAGGTCCCAGCCCAAAACACAATCGCAGAATCCACCGGTGCCATTCAAAATGGATTCAAATTTTTCAAGAGCAATGTATTTACCCCTGAGCACTCCGTCGATATCTGTGACTGCCAACTTCACGCGGGTAATATTCTTCTTTTTGTACCCGCTGATTTTTCGCTTTATTGCTTCGCTCACATTGACCCTCTTGCCATGAATCTAGTTTAAATTTTTGTTTTAAAGTGCAGGCCTTTACGGCGAGTTAAATGATAAAATCCATACTTAGAAAGGGCCGATCCACAACCGCTGTCTTTGACTCCGGTCCACGGAAGTGCAGGGTCAAGGTAGTCGCAACGATTCATGAAGACGGTACCAACATTGGCTTGGTGTGCAAATTTTTTGGCAACTTCGATATCCTTAGTGAAAATTGCTGCCGTTAGTCCGTAATGAGAATCATTGTTAAGTTGGATGGCCTCATCAAGACCAGAGACAGACATGACAGGTAAAATGGGACCAAAGTTTTCCTCTTGCATAATGCTCATGTCATTTTTTACGCCGGACAAAAGAGTGGCCTGAAAAAATGTTCCTTTGCCAATAACTTCTGAATTTCCGCCAACTAAAACTTTGGCGCCTGCGCGCTCGGCCTGAATAACTTGTTGGCGCATTTCTTCTGCACTTTTTGCTTGTGCCAAGGGTCCGAGGCTTGTGGATTCATTTTTTGGATCGCCCATTTTATAGGTTTCAATTAGTTTCTTGGCTCGAGCTACAAAGTCTTCGTAGACGTCTTTGTGAACATAGGCTCTTTCCATTCCACAGCAACTTTGGCCGGCATTGAACATGGCTCCGTCGACGACCGTTTCAACTGCGAATTGAATGTCGGCATCTTTATGAACATAGGCGGCGTCTTTTCCGCCCAGCTCTAGAGCTGGCATCATAAATTTTTGGCTAGTGTGCTTTAAAATACTTTTGCCTCCAGAAACTGAACCTGTGAAAACCACGTGGTTGACAGGAAGTTCTTCGATAACTTTGCCGGTAATTCCGTGATCGATAATGGTTTGCGATAGGACTTGTAGACCACCCAAGCGGCCAAAGGCATTCTCAAAGTGACGTCCAATTTTCGGGGTCAGACTGGAGTGTTTTAACAAGACAGTGTTGCCAGCGATAAGTGCAGGCACGACCGAGTTCGCGGTGATCAAAAGTGGAAAATTCCATGCTGAAATAACAAAAATGACTCCGAGTGGGACATGCTCAATCGAACGTTCAAAGCCGGGCTTGTCACTCATAATATCTGGTGCCAGAGTTGCTTCTGCAATGCTGCAAAGATATTCGGCCCGTTCAAAAAATCCCTTTATCTCGCCATGGGAATGATGCAAAGGTCTTCCCATTTGTTCGCAGATATCCATTGCAATTTGTTCACGGTTTTTATCGAAATAGCTTAACGCCTCCTTCACTTTCCCGAGACGATCTTTCACGGTCATTTGCGACCATGCCTTTTGCCCCTCGCTGAGAGCTGAGACCTTTTTTTTGGCTTGCTCAAAGGAATCAAATTCAAATTCCCCAGTGACTTCTTGAGTATACGGATTTTTGGTTACAAGCTTTGACATGCCGACCTCGGATATCTGTTTGTGAGTGAATCTGCCCTCATATATTGACACAGTCATTTCCGGTCCGGCAACTCGAGTTTCGCGCTGTCACTGAAGGTCCATTTAGCTTTTAGAAGCTAGGCGTCGGACAGCCAGAGGACGGTACTTTGGGCCTGCATTCAGCAATTTGCTCTTCCCCCGAAAAAGTAGACACAAAATTTACCCGGCTAGTGCCAAGTTTTCATAATCAATCGGACTCATGTATTCCAAAGCCGAGTGCAGTCGTTGACGGTTGTACCAAACTTCAATCCACTCGAAGATAGCTTGCCGTGCTTCTTCTCGGGTTTTGAAATGTCTTCGATAGACCAGTTCTGTTTTTAACGAATGAAAAAAGCTTTCGCAGTGGGCGCTGTCCCAACAATTTCCTTTCCTAGACATGCTTGCAAGGATTCCTACGAGCCTGAGCTTTTCACGGTAGTCTTTGCAGGTATATTGTGAATATTTAACCCGCGCTATAAGCAAAATGTCTGCTAAGTCCAGTGGCCGGGAGTAATGTGCATATGCAGACTTTTAGCCTGCCTTAACCCGCAAGGCTTTTTCAAGCTTTTCGGCCTCTTTGCGATAGGCACTCAATAGCTCGCCAGAAGCTCTGATAGCGGTCAAAAGTTTCCAGCCTATCGCGCTCTAGTTAAGCCCCTTACCTCACCTTCAAAAAAATAAACCCAAACTCAAAATGGGCTCCGCAAGCAGCAGCAATCCGAGCAATCACGCTTTGAGTTGTACCAATTAAATTTGCGAGTTCGGCTTGAGTCAGATCAGCCCTCATGCGGACTGTTTACGTGCAGACGAGCCGGTTAAAATAAAAATATATTTCTTTTTTTCGTCTAAGATGGCTTGAATGGTATTCAGGAGTGAGGGAATTCTTTGAATTTCGTCAATAAAAATTACGCCGTTTTTTAGAGCCAAAACTTGTCTGGAAATGAGATCCGGATCTTTGAGATGATCACGGTATACCTTTTCTTCGGCTAAATTCACTTTCAAGTCAGGATTTAGACTTTGAATTAAGGTACTTTTTCCGACCTGACGAGGGCCCAAAAGCAAGATGCTCTTTTTTGTTTTGGCTACTATATGAGTTAAAGATTTACTTAGAGTGCGTTCTAACATAAAGTGAAAATAGCCCACTATACTAGGTCAAAATCAAGAAAAACAGACTAGTAAGTGGGTCATTTTCATATTATCTGTCAATGAGTCAGCCAAAATCGTCTTGGAAATTAGATAGCCTATCTAGAAGAGTACGCAGGTAAATCGGTATTTCCCGACGTATCCAAAACAAATTAGGCCACTTTTTCTTCCGCTTCCCAAATATCAAGTTGAACCTGCAGGTTCATCCACATTTTGGGACTACTCTTAAGGACTTTACTAATAAGAACGGCAAACTCTGCGCTAATGGCTCTTTTGCCGCTAATGACTTCATTGAGCTTAGTTTGCATCGTTGATTTTTTTGATAATCCACCTGATGCCGCCACAAGCAGGTCTGCAAAATGAGACTGGCTGTAACCTAGCTCATCAAGCCAAAGACTCTTTAATATCTCGCCAGGATGAGAAGGCTTTCTTGTGGGTCTTTTTTTAGGATATTTTTCCATCAGTTCCTCCTAATGATAATCTTCAACTTTAATATCTGTAAATTCACTTTGTTCAAATCGAAAAGTGATTCTCCAACCTGAGGTTTTATGGATAGTGGTCCCCAGCTTTTTTGCATCCATCCACAGCAAGATGAAGTGTCATACGCCCGTTGGTGGAACGTCGTGGAACACTTTCTATGCCCTCCGACACTACGTCGTATCAATTTAATGAATCGAGCTATAGTGTGGAAAGTGCAAACTGACTACCTGGAACGAAATCCGCAGAAAGCGAAAAAAATGAAAAAGAATCTGTCAGCACTTCCAGTTACGGCATTGTTCGCTGCTACATCCTTTGGTCAAAGTTCATCACCGACAAAAGTGTCTGTTGTTGACGAAAGAATTTCCACCAGCGGATTTCGAGTTGCAATCGTAAAGCCAATGCTTAGCGCGGAGATGAAGGCTTCTTATAAAGGATTCGCTTCAGCTAGCAGCGAAACATTGGACTCTGCTCTTGGTTTGTCGCTTGGATATGCAAGTTTGCCATTTCAAGAATTGGGATGGAGTTCAAACTTCACCCACATGGACATTAAAAATAATGGTACGACAACGGGTTTAGTCCGAGCTGATGGCAACCTAGCCTATGCTTTCAACAAGACGGTGAATATCAAAGGTGGTCTGAATCTCAGCAAAATGACTAGCGGATGGAACTCAACCAGACTAAACCCAGTTCTTGGTTTCCAAGGCGGGTTGGGTATTCAATTGACTAAAAACTTTGGCTTGGATCTAGGATACACTGAAATGAACCAATCTGGATCTATCGACGAAGCCTTCGTTGAATTAAAAGAAAAAGGAACCGAGATTGGTGTGATCGGTACTTTCTAAATTTGAAATATTAGATAGCTTTATTTTCTGGCAAGGATGTAGAAACGTGTAACGGAAGACACTCTGAATCTTTTGCAAATGATTTTTTTTGGCATACTTCACAAAATCAGCTTGATAAGTTTGTAAAATCTGCGAATGCACTATCGACACTTCTTCCATCGAAGATTCAAGGCTTTTACTTATAGCTTCAGGCATTCCACCGATAAACATATACTGACGAATTAAATCCAGGCCCTTCTGATGAACACAAATGCCCCCTTTTTAAGACAATTTTAGTCTATAAATGGGGTCTTTTTGAGACAGTTCGGAGGCTTTTATTGAACGCCTAGACTAGCCTGGGCGGAAGGCCGCCAGCTTCGCAAACTTTTCAACCAACGACCAAGTTACTTACACAGGATTTATTAACACAGTAAGTGGTAGCTAAACTCCTGGCTGGTCAGTGATAAAATTGCAAAAAAATCTTCCTTTAACAATGCAAATTAAATACCAATTTTCAAGATGGTACAGTCAACAATGTGCGAATGTTTGCCTACACAAAAAATGTCGATTAACCTATGAGGCCTAAAGCAGGTGGCCCATGAGAATACCAATTTTTATTATACTGACTGGCCTCTTAAAGCTTAGTGCTGCCTCTGACAAGAAGACAGTTAGTGAAAGTATCCCGCAATTTAGTCTTCCTCGCTTGCTGAATACTCAGCTAGTTACCAATAAAGACATTGAAGGAAAACTTACTGTTATTGATTTCTGGGCAAGTTGGTGTGGTCCCTGTGAAGATGCCCTGCCATTTTACAGGAAGCTCTACGACGACTTTCATGGCAAGGGTCTTGAAATCTTGGCAGTCAGCCTTGATTCGGAAATATCCGAAGCCGAAGGATACATAAAGAAGAATAAGGCTCCCTTTCTTTACACAATCGATAAAACTTTAGATTTCAAGCGCACCCTAGAAATAAAAGCCATTCCGACAACCTTCCTCGTCAGCAAAAAAGGCGAGATTCTGCTAAGAGTCCGAGGAACTGATGACAAAGGGCTAGAACTCATCCGCTCAAAAATAAAGGAAGAGTTGAAATAGAATCCTTTTTGTATATTATTTAATATTGCACAAACTAAACAACAAAGAGGTCTGTATGAAAAATATTTTATTGCTGGTCGGATTTGCATTTGCATTAATTTTTGCCACTGGCTGCGCATCGAGTGGAAAAAAAGATTGCGGCAAAGGCGGAGGTCATGAATGTGCTGTAGGGGACAAAAAGGAATGCTGCAAAGATAAAAAAGATTGCTGTAAAGAAGGTAAGGATTGCTGCAAGGAAAAGAAAGATTGCTGTAAAGATGGTGGCAAGGACTGCTGTAAAGATTGCAAAGAGTGTGCAGTCGAAGATAAAAAAGTAGAAGCGGCGACAGCGACGACAACAACTACTACACAGGCGCCTGCTAAGAAAAAATCTAAGAAATAGTTTTTTTTGGATTTACTCGGAAGAAACTCTTAGAAAGAACTTCTAAGAGTTCTTCTGAGCTAATACAAAAAGCACTTTCCCAAGGCGAAATGAAGATTTCAGGCGCTCACGCAGTTCCCACTCGGTTGAGCTAAAGGGTGCTCTTTGAATGTGAAGATCATCTCCTGTCAACCTGTAAGAAAATTGGGGCCATTTCGATTGATGGTAGCTCACAAAAGGATCCGCTCCCGAATAACGTTTTCTCTATAAGCTTCTGCCAGTTCATCCAAAGAAACCAAGTCCACTTTTATAGATAAAGTACTTTCTTCAATATCCTCTTTAATTTGACTCACCAGTGAAGAGTTCATAACTCCAGAAAATAAAACATCCACGTCAGAAAATTTCGTAAAGTTACCATTGGCTCGGGAGCCAAAAATCCAAACTTTAGCTCCTGCATCTTTCAGCGGCCGAATCACAAACCTCTCCAGAAGTTCCCACTGATGAGCTTCAAGTCCATATCTCATAGTTAATCTGCTGCTTTAAGTTTTTGCAGAAGGACTTTCACAAAGCCAGGGCAACGGACAGCCGTGTGATAGACTTGCTCGGCCAGGTCTTCCCTATAGGTATGGCTTGAAAGATTTCTTTGATCGATAAAATAGATCCAGCTTTCCGGATCAGATATAAACCCCAGCCGAGCTCCTTCCCGAATCACATTTTTCGGAGCCAATGCTTCCTGCACCCCCTGCTCGCGCAGAACTCTAGAAAGGGATTTCCAACTAAGCTCTATGGTAAATTCAAATCTTTGGATGACGGAGTCTCGCGTGATATCAGTCTTTGGTAAAGCCAAGGCTTCTTCAAGCCGGCTCAAAGCTTTTTCCATTTCAGAAAAATTGATTTTTGACTTGGCCATCACGAGCTCTATTTCTGGGGATAGGTAAGAACATCCCTGACATTGATTTCATTCCATTTGCTGCAAAAATCAAGCATTTATATTTTGAAAAAGGATCTTCCGTCTATCAAATCGCGAAACAATTTAGTGTGTCTAAGGCCATGATTTTGACCCGTCTTCACCGGATGGGAATTCGACTTGAAACAGAAGGTGATCGATAAAATAATCCATCCAACTGGGATCACAAAACTGTCACAAATATTTTCAAATGATGGAATGGCAAAACTTAGGGAGAAAATTGACCTGGAAAAAATAGATACGAGTTATTTAAAACACCTTAACTTTCAACTTCTCCAGCCCTGACTGATTCAACAAATCCTGTACTGCAAGTTCAACAAATTGCGCCTCAGAATATCCCAAAAGATCGGCGAATTTTGCGGCGCGCTCGGGGCTGACTCTGTACCCTCGACATTTAGGGAAAATAAGGCCGAAAGTAGGCCTATGACCGAGGGATGGTTGGCTTGCTCTGGCTTAGATTTCCCCATTCTTGCGCGAACAAATTGCTTTGATCTGATGCCGGTGGTCCCCAGCTTTTTTGCGTCCGTCCACTGCTATAGACTGGTATCGCTACCTCAGTATGCATAAGCCGACAGACAAGCCGACAGACACGCCAACAGATTCGATCTGTCTTCAAGAGCGGGAATTCTAGCAATTGAAGGGAACCTTAAGGCCGACATGCCCAATTTTGCGAAAGCGGGAAAAGTAATTTCAGGGTGCATTGCTTTGATGCAGGGCGCTGATTGACCAGAGAACCGCTACAGCTTTCTGCTAACAGCCCGAAAGGGTTTACAGGTCCCCCGTTATAAGTTAGTTTGGCCAACGAAGAGCGTGTTTTACAAGCACCCTCCAATAGCCTTGAATGAGAGGGATTTACTTTGAAGTTTTCTGACCTGCAACTTGAGCCAAGTCTGGCTGCTGAAATTGAAAAACTCGGATACTCGGAATGCACACCAATTCAAGTCGCGGCTATGCCAGCGATTTTAGAGGGCAAAGACGTCGCGGGCCTTGCACAAACAGGGACTGGTAAAACCGCTGCCTTTTTAATTCCGTTAATGGATCGTCTTTTGAAAGCTAGATTGAAAACCGATGATCTTTCTGAAGAGGAAAAAGCAAAGATCACAGCTAGGGCCTTTACCGACTGGCGGGCGCAGAATTTTATTTTGATTTTAGTTCCGACCCGTGAGCTGGCCGAGCAAGTTTATGAAAATATTCAAAAGCTTGGTGCCGGTTCTGGCCTGAGGGGGGCTTCTGTTTACGGCGGTACGGCCTATGATAAACAAAAAGAAGCTTTCCGAAATAGTGTCGAGTTCGTTGTCGCAACTCCTGGCCGTCTGATTGATCTTTTTAAAGAGCACATTGTCGACCTAAAACAAGTTCGCGCCATTGTTTTTGATGAAGCGGACCGAATGTTTGATATGGGATTCAAAGACGATATGAAATACGTCTTACAAAGAGTCCCGCAAGAGCGACAGTTCTTGGTTTTCAGTGCAACTTTAAACTTTGATGTGCTGAATACCGCCTATCAGTTTGGAGCTGATCCGGTTGAAATTGACGTCAGTCGTGATCAAGCTCGTGCGGAAAATGTAAAAGACGAAATCTTTCATTGTGGCCATGATGAAAAGCCAAAATTTTTAATTTCACTTTTGAAAAAACATCAGCCACGTCAGGCGATCATTTTTTCAAATTTCAAGTTTAGTGTCGAAAGAATTGCCCGCTTCCTCAGTGAAAATGGAATTCCAGCCATGGGGACTTCTAGTCTGCTGACTCAACCTCAGCGCAATAAAGTTCTTGAGCAATTTAAGGCTGAAAATGATCGCAATATTTTAGTTGCGACAGATGTGGCCGCTCGAGGTCTGGATATAAAGGGCGTGGACATGGTCATCAACTTTGACCTACCAAACGACGCTGAATCCTATGTCCATCGAATTGGACGAACCGGACGTGCTGGGGCAGAAGGCCGAGCTATTTCACTGGTCGGCGATAAAGATGTCGAGTCCCTATCGCGAATCGAAGATTACTTGAAACACAAATTAGAAGTTGGCTGGATTGAGAACTCTGAGCTAGTCACTGACTTTAAAGAATTTCCAAGAGAGTTCTCTAGCAACCGTGGCGGAGATCGCGGTGACAGACCCCAACGCAGTGGTGGTAGTAGCGGCGGCCGTCGAGATGGGCCTCCTCCACGAAGCAGCACTGGCGGTGGATATCAAAGAGATCGCAATCGCGGCAGCGGTGGCTCAGGTGGTGGACCAGGCGCCGGATCTGGTGACCGACCGAATCGTCCGCAACCTTCAGCGGGAGCCCGTCGCCCAGAAGGACGTCCAGAGGGACGCTCTGAGGGACGTCATCAATCTGGCGAAGCGGCATCCGGGGATCGTGGCAACGGCAGGCCTAGACAAGAAGGCCGTTCGGGTCCGCGTAACAACGATAATAGAAATCCTAACTCAAGGCCCGCGGCTTCGCGTCCACGACCAAGCAGTGGCCGTCCGCAACCAAGCCGACCACGAGCAAGGCCTCAGCCAAGTTCTGCAAAACCAGCAGCGCAAAAAGGAATTGTACAAAAGGTAAAAGGATTTTTTAAAAATTTGTTGGGATCGTAGTCTCAAGCCACGAAAAATTTTTGATTAGCTGATTGCATTGGGACAAGGTTCCTAAGAACCACTTTGGATCATCCATGCAAGTAATGATTACAGCTTTTTTGTCTTTAACATAAATGGCCTGGCGAACTTGTTTTTGTTTCGCCTTATTCATAAGGTCAACCACCATCCCACGAACACTTTTTTCGCTGAACGTGCGTGCGCCTAGGACATCAAAGCCGTAGCTTGAATAGTCCTTCATCCATTTTTTAGCGTAGGTTTCCAAAGACGAAGTTGTTGCCAACTCATCGGAACGAACCATAACGGAAGCCGTATCCGATTCAGAATGTGAGTAGCGAACCTGATTTTCTGAATCGGTTGAATTTAAAATCCAACGCGAATTCAAAGTTCCAAGCTGAAAACCTTGGCCTCCAAAAAATAGTCCCTTCTCTGGATTGGTCATCAAAGATGAACCGGTTGCTGGATAAGGGGCGGCCCAAGCAGCAGTTGAAAAAAGAAGTATAAAAAACCAAATAAAATTACGCATGTCTATTTAGTCTATCGATTGATGACCGAAGGCGAAAGTGGTTTTTCTTCGGACTTGGGGCTAGTTAGACACTTTTTTGAGTTCAAATCGACTTGGGCCTTAAAAACCTGTCGTCCTCCGGCCCAATCGGCGACAAAAAGTAAATCTTTCCCGTTGGGCGAAAGGCTAGGTTCTGTGATCGCACTCGGGCCTTCGATCAAGGTCTCAAGGCATTTTGTTAAAAAATCAAAAACATAAAGTTGGGGCCTTTCGCTCAATTTCAGGTCAGCGCTGAATACGAGTTTCAATCCATCGCTGCTAATTTCAAATGAATTGTAATTTCCTGGTGGTAAAGAATCAATCGCACGGACTTCTCTAAAGTTTCGCTGGGCCATCATCAGGTAAGAGGTTTTACTCAAGACCGGCCTTTCAAGCCACAGCCATGATTTTAAAACTTCGTTCCATTTTGGCGAGGTGAGCTGAGCATTGTCTGAAGCATAAAGTCGGCGGCCCATTGAGGGTTTGGTCGGGGACTCCCAGATTTCAATGAGGGGTCCCACTTGGCGACTGAAAACAAGGCGCTTTGCTTTGCTATTTTGAAAATAGGGATAACCATCGAATCCAGGGGTTTTGGTAACCCGAACAATTTTTTCTCCAAATCGGTCACTGGCATAAAGCTCAGAGGGAAGCAGTTCACCCAGATGGGAAGAAGGACTGGCTTTTTGTTGCCCAAGGCGTATTGGTCGCTCTTTGAGTTCATCAGTGGTGGACGCGTAGGCAATCCAGTCTGCATCCAGATAAATCGGAGATTGGACTTCGCCATCTTGGAAGGTAATCCGTCGCTCCTTTTTTGTTTTTAGGTCAAATTCATAAACTTGCGGCTGACGATGGGAAGATCTTTTTGCACTGATAAAGAGAAAACGGTTTTCGTCGCGGGAAAAATGCGGTGAATAATTTTCTCCGACACTCACGAGTGGAGCCCCATAGGGCGACATCGCGCCAGAGCCAGAGAAGGAGCTTTCAGCTTTCTTTACCTTGCTGCCGCAAGCACTTAATGCAAAAAAGCAGCAAAGTAGAAAGGATGCTCTCAAATCATTTTTTTCCCGGCCTGAATGACTTTCTGCAGAAGTGAAGAGGGGTTTACCGATTTCAAATTTTTTATAGCGACCCACTTGTGCTCCAGGTTCCCGGCAGTCCGATTTGTAAGCGGGTAGTTTATCTTCTTTGCGATTTGAATGTAAATATCGTGATGGGTAATGCTGTGACGAGCATCAAATTTTTTAGGTTTTTTTGGAGATTCCTGAATTGTTCCAGGAAAAAGCATCTGCTTTTTTAGAAATGGCGCGTAATTGTTCTCGACCAGCAGGACCTTGTCTTTCTTGACATGCAATTCAGGTTTCCAAATCCAAAATTCGATTTTCTTTCTTGGTCTTTTTAGCGGCAGTTGTTCGATCTTGTCTTCTTTCCTTGCGACACACTGAGTGTTCCAAGGGCATAATATGCATAGCGGATTTTTCGGTGTGCAGACCGTGGCGCCAAGCTCCATCAAACCCTGATTTATTGCGGACGGACTTCCTGATTGTACAAACAGGTCTGCGATTTCTTGGAGCTTTACCCGTTCTGCAGTTTGCCACCAGCGAACTTTGAATCCCATGACTCGGCAAAGAACACGAATGACGTTGCCGTCAAGTACGCCCACGCGTTGACCAAAGGCAAGGCTGGCAACAGCTCGTGAGGTATAGGGACCAAAACCAGGCAGTTTTAAAAGAAGTTCGGCTTTTTGTGGAAAATCTTGTTGGCATAAGGCCTTGGCTGAAAGGTGTAACAAGCGGGCGCGGCTATAGTATCCAAGTCCGGCCCAATGTTCGAGAACCTCCGAAAGTTCTGCTTTTGCCAAAGTGTGAACATCAGGGAATCGAATTACAAATCGTTCGAAATAGGGAATCACCGCGGCCACAGTTGTTTGCTGAAGCATTACTTCAGAGATCCATATGAGGTAAGGATTTTGGTCTTGCCGCCAAGGAAGATCGCGGCGATTGGCTTGATACCAAGTCTGCAAAGACTTCGCCAAACTTTTTGCTATTCTGGTTAGTATTGCGGTTGCTTTGGTGCTTTCTTCAATGTTTGCCAAACTGGCAACCGGCAAGGCCGGCGATGATTTTGTCATGGACAACGATCATCGCCGTTGATTTTTTCCAGTCAAGAAGGGATGCTATGCTTCTATTATTGAAACGGGTGTTAACACGGGGGAAAAATGGACTTTAAACCTTTAAGTGGCCGAGAGTTTCCCAGGTATTCGGCGTTGAAAACATTTTTTCGGTTACCCGTAGCAAAAGTAAGTGAAAAGTTTGACGTAGCGCTGTTCGGGACCCCTTTTGATGGGGGGGTATCGTATCGACCAGGACAGCGCTTTGCTCCAAGTCGAGTGCGTGAGCTTTCAAGTCTGGGACGCGGTTTTCACATGAGTCGCGAAATGCAGATTTTTGATCGTCTGCGGGTCGCTGACGTCGGCGATAGTCCGACGGTTCCTATAGATATTCAGCAAAGTTATGAAATGATCGAAAATTTTGCTGCTGGAATTCTGAAGACAAAAAAGAAATTTATTAGCGTGGGTGGCGATCATTCAACGACTTTGCCTTTGCTTCGGGCCCTTCGGAAACACTATAAAAAGCCACTGGCCTTCATTCATTTTGATGCTCATTTTGATACCTATCCGGCGGCTTGGGGTTGTGAGTATCATCACGGTTCTTTTGCCAGACATGCGGTAGAGGAAGGTCTCGTGGATCCAGGGCAAATGATCCAGATTGGAATTCGCGGCCCTTTGGCTGGTGGCGATGATCTGAATTTTTTGAAGAAAAATAAAATAAAAGTTTATACAGTCGATGATATTCGTAAAAATTCATTGGAAAGTTTTTTGAAAAAGTTACCTCGCTTCGGGGCGACGCCAACTTATCTCAGTTTTGATGTCGATGCTCTGGATCCCGCCTATGCTCCAGGAACCGGAACACCCGTCATTGGCGGCTTGACCTCCTACGAAACGCAAAAAATATTGCGCTCTTTAAAAGTCGCAAATTTAGTAGCAGGCGACGTGGTCGAGATTTGTCCACCCTATGATCATGGTGATATCACTTCGCTGCTCGCGGTTGATGTGATGTTCGAGCTTTTGTGCCTAATGGCCAATAGCAAGAAAAAATAGATTTTAAAATATAAAGAACCGCAACTGGTCTTTGAGCAAAGACTAAGCTGCGATTTTAAGGCCGCAATCGGAACAGAACTTCGAGCCCGTGGCTAGTTCTGCACTGCATGCGGGACAGCTGCTGCCATCTGTCTTTTTCTTTGGTTTACTATCTTCTTCGGTCAAGTCGACAAAGCCCCGCTCATTCCATTTTTCAATCTCGCGGAGCATCCGCCAGATATAGGAAGTCGTTTTGTATTCTTTAAGCTCGTATTGTAAAACGACAGAGCCATCGGCCCGGGTCGCCCTTTTTGCAAAAATCCCTTTGTTTTCTAAACGGCTGAAGTGGTCAGGTAACAAGGTAATTCGCGCTTCTGCTTTAAAGTACTCTGAGACTTTTGTATAATCCAGAGTGACTAAGCCAAAGCGGTCGATGGGGACCGTTTCGCCCAGTTTAACCAAATGATTTAAAAGCAGAATAACATTTTCTTCTGGTTTTAAAATTTCCGATTTTCCATTTTTAAAATAGTGATATTGGTAGAATTCGAAAAAAGATTCTACTATTGCCAAGTCAAAGAAGTGAACCTTCATAATTTGCTCGGCCCCTTCGGGATCATCTGGTGGGCGACCCATTTCAAATTGGGCAATTTTAAGTTTTACCAGAACACAAATCGCTTGCTCCATGCGTTTTGGTGAGTCGCCAAACACACGTTGTGCGTATTGTTTCATGCTCAACCAGTCGACGGTGATTCGTCCCTGGTTCTTTTCGTCCTTAACACCCTTTTGTCTGGCACAATGAAAAACAGTGCCAAAAATTCGCGCTATTTGTTCTTCCGGAGCAGGAGACGAGTCCTTTTCCAATTTTCCCGCACGCACATCTGCATTTGCATTTTTAAGTCTTTCATTGAGCGACTTTATAAAGATCTTTATCGGCTGGGGTAAGCCTTCGATCGCTTGTTTGAAAATATCGATCGGGACTTCAAGTACTTTTGTTTCAACCGTAGCAATCGCCGATACATTAAACGTCGTTGCCCCCAATAGGGACTGTTCGCCGAGGACTTGAGAGGATCCTAATTGAGCAATTTCGACCATTTTTTTGTTGCGAGTAAGTCCTAAGGTAACTCCGCCAGATTGGATCAGTAACAGTCCGGTGATTTTGTCCCCGTCTTTGAAAAGATACTCACCTTTTTTAAAAGTTTTGGCCGTGCTCATCGCAACTCCGTCTGTAGTTCTTTGCTAACGACTTATCGGAGATTGCCTGGGTAAGATAAGGCCAGCGCAGATCAAATCTGCGCCGACAATGGTGAAGACTGCGGCTGGCAAAGATAAAGACTGCGTGACTGTCTAATTTTGGGACACAAAATCTAGTTATGGAGCTCGGCTTCTCCAGGAGGTCGAAGGCCTTTTTTCTTAATTTTCTCTACCAAAGTTGTGCGATTGAGTCGCAAAAGCATCGCTGCTTGATTTCGATTCCAGCCCGTTTTTTCTAGCGCGCGTAAAATCAAACGGTTCTCAAATTGATCGACAGCTGTATTAAAGTCCATGCCATCTTCAGGAAGATCAAATGAAACTTCATGCAAATTCATTGCTGAAGTCATCGCCCTGTACTTTACCGGTAGGTCATTGACGTCGACTGGGCCTTGGCCCTTTAAGATCGCAATTCGCTCTACTAAGTTTTCAAGTTCGCGAATATTTCCAGGCCACTGGTAGTTCACTAAACATTCTGTCGCATCATTTGTGACGCTGGTCAATTTTCTGCCTTTGGTTTTATTAAATTGCTCGATAAAATGCGCAAACAGCAAAGGAATGTCTGCTTTTCTTTCGCGCAAGGCCGGTACGTGAATTGGAATTACATTCAGTCGGTAATATAGGTCTTCGCGAAACTTTCCTTGCAGGACTTGTTCCTCTAGATCTTTATTTGTAGCTGCAACCACGCGCACATTTACTTGAATACTTTTTGTCCCGCCAACAGGTTCAAAACTGCGCTCTTGTAAAACCCGCAGGATTTTGACCTGCAATGCGGGTTCGAGATCGCCGATTTCGTCCAGAAAAATTGTTCCGCCATCGGCCAGCTCAAAACGTCCGATCCGGTTTGCAATAGCTCCGGTAAAGGCTCCTTTAACATGACCAAAGAATTCACTTTCTAAAAGTTCTGACGGTATGGCGCCGCAATTGACTGCAACAAAGGGTTGGTCGGCACGGGGGGAATTGTAGTGAATCGCCCGGGCAACAAGTTCTTTGCCGGTTCCAGATTCGCCAGAAACCAACACCGTTGAGTCCGAGTCCGCAATTCTTTCGACCAAAGAAAGAACGCTTTTAATTCCTTCACTTTGGCCAATGATGTTTTCAAACTTGAATTTACGGTGCAGCTCAGAGCGCAGCTGCAGATTTTCTTGAGATAGTTTTTTATGGGCAAGGGCTTTGTCGACCAAACTGAGGAGCTCGTCCATGTTAAATGGTTTGGTTATAAAATGGAAAGCCCCTTTTTGCGTGGCTCTGACTGCAGATTCGATGGTTCCATGACCGGTCAATATAATGACTTCGGTTGTTGGATACATTGCCTTTAAGTGTTCCATCAATTCAATGCCGTCACCGTCGGGAAGATTCATGTCGACAAGCGCAAGTTCGATACTTTGATCGCCTTGGCAAAGAAGTTTGGCCTCCTCAATCTTGTTAGCAGTGATAACATTGAAGCCTTTTCTATCCATCGCGCGAAAGAGCGCTGTTCTTAAGCTTGATTCGTCATCAACTATAAGAATGCGAGATGTTCGCATAGACCTTCCTTCCTTGGTGGGTCAAGTCTTGATCGGGAGTCCGTTCCCATCTTTATATTGTAGGCAAGATTGACAGACCTGTCAAAATTCTGAGGTCTAGACTTTGCAAAAAACCCGATTAAAGGCCAGCCTGGCAGTGGTAAAGCCTTGATCTTGGGTAATGCAACTGCCGTATTCAGTGACTGGGTCTAGTTTTTACGCCGCGGAAGAGAAATTTTTACTGAGCGCAGCGGTTTTGCGGCGGTTCCGAGTTCTAGCTGTCCTCCGTAATCGTAGATGATTTGTCGCGCGACTGACAGACCCAAGCTGGCGGCAGAATCGCGCTTGTGGCCGTTATCTAAGATTAAAATCTGATACTCTTGCGTATGGGATGAAAGGCGCACCTCTAAAGCTGCCTGAAAGCCCTTTATCTGTTGGCCTGCTTCAATCAAAGCATCAATTGAAACTTGCAGAACATTGCGAATGGCTTGGGTTAATAGATTTATATGACCAACAAATATCAAGGGGGTTTCTGCGCTGGTAACTTTGACTTCAACACCACGGGATTTTGTCTGCAGCTCGATCAGCTTAATTGCACGCTGCATAACATCGCGCAGGTCCAGCGAGATCTCTTCATCTGCTTGAGGATCACGCACGAAAGCCAAAAGATTCTGAATGATCTCTTGGCAACGGCGAACCCCTTGTTCCATTTCAGTGATGTCATCATAAATTTTGTCGGCTGGCTTAAGATCCATTTTCATTAATTGCACAAAAGAAAGAATTCCACCCAGCGGATTATTCAGCTCATGGGCAATGCTGCTTCCGATTGTACCAATTTCCGCAAGTCGAGCACTTTCCAAAATCTTTCGTTCCATTCGCACTTGCTCGGTTACGTCATGGTACTGATTGAAATAGACGGAACCCTCGAGCCCTTCAATCTGCAGGTTCTGACTGAAGACCTCGTAGGTCGCAGTTTTTTGTCGGGATCCGTCAATGCGAAAGGACTCCCCACGACGACAAGACGGACAGGCGCTATCTCGTTGGAATAGGACTTCAAAACATTTTCTTCCAAGAAGTTTTCCCTTAAGCGACGATCGGCCCTCAAGACTTGAATTGGTTTGGATAATTTCATAATTTTGATTGATCAATGCAATCGGATCGCTGACCGCATTGAAGGTGGCTTGCCACTGGTCACGCAGTTGCGCGGTTTGTTCTAGTTTTTGCAATCGGTCGACGGCCAAGGCGACGCCTTCGCCGATTCTCTGTAAAAAATCATTCTCTTCCCGATTAAAGGGACGTGCGGTCGAGCGAAAGAAAAAGATGGAACCCTTTTTTTCAGTCCCATGATAAATAGGAATGGGTAGAATATTTAGATCCTTAGAGGATCGAAACTGGCTTAAAAAGACCTCGTCATGGGGATGGAATACCACGCGTAAAGTTTGCACATCAAAATTCAAAGTCAAAGTGCGGGTCAGATTTGCTTCCATTTCTGAAATCGAAAGGGATTGATGGGCCGCGACCATCACCTGCCGAAGGGATTCCCAACGACTATGGGCCAAGAAGGTTTTCTTTTTTGCATCTAAAAGAAATTTTTGTCTTTTGTCGACGCGCTCTTCAAGATCTTGATAAAGTGCCTTTAGTTTTCCTTTTTGTTCTTGCACGAGTTTTTCAAGATGGGATTGCTGGCTTTTTTCTTGGGCTCTTTCTAAAGTTAAAAGAATATCTGCTTGAAGCTGTGATCCATCGCTGATCCGCAGGGCCTCTAAGCTTTCGATCATTTTCGCCAGCTGGTGGGGGTCTTGCCCGTTTGGAGCATACAAAACGACTTGCACTGCAGGATTTCTTTCGCGCAGGCGCTGAAAAGAACTGATGAAGTCCTTTCCTAATAAAGCTGGCGCAACGACGATAACATTGTAATTGTGCTGATCGATAATTTTGATGGCCTCAGGTGCCGTGCGCACTGTGTCTGCAGAAATAGTCAGCTCGTCCCCTGAGACCCCAATCAAGAGGACGCTTGATTTTAAAGTTGGCATTTGCTGATCAATTGTTGGTGATGGGTGATTTCGAAGTCCGGATGGTCTTCGGGCTGTTGAATGGCGTCGAAGCTGTGTTCACCGTACTTAAATAGGCAGGTCAGGCCACCATTCTTTTTTGCATCACGGATGTCAGTGCTGCGGCGGTTACCGATACTCAAAAACTCTGCGTCAGTTAGTTTTAAAGAAAGTTTAATTTTTTTAAAATATTGAAACTTACTTTCAGACTTGCTGGGGTCGGCAAAAAAAACTTGGAAAAAATACTTTTCAATACCCATGCTTCTAACCTTAGATTCTTGAATTTTGGGATCTCCGAAAGTTAGCAGATATAATGAATATTTCCCGCCAAGGTACTCTAAGTTTTCTCTGGCTCCATCCATCAACGGTAAAGGTTGATTTATTTTATCTGCAAAAGCTGGTGTTTTGGCAATCGGAAGTAACAGATGAGTGGTATCTAAAAGGGTGTCGTCTAAATCAAACACAATTGCCGTAAGTGCCATCGGGATATTCTAATGAAAGTTGTGTCTTGTGCACAACAAGACCTATACGACACGGGGCACCCAAAGGCCTTGCTTGTCTCATTGGAAATGAGCTGAAGAATTGTGTACAATCGACTGGCCCGTGGGTAGATTGGCAATATGAGCAACAAAGTTAAGAGTGAAAAAATAAAGCCTGCTGAAACCGTTCGCCCTTTTACGGCAGTTATTTTAGCTGCCGGCAAGGGCACGCGTATGAAATCTCCGTTACCTAAGGTTTTGCATCCAGTCGCCGGCGAGCCCATGATCAATAATGTGGTTAAAGCTTGCCTAGAAGCTGGAGTTACAGATGTTCGTGTCGTGATTGGCCATGGTGGGCCCCTGGTAAAGCAAGTGATTGAGCCTCTTGGAGTGCATTGCTATACGCAGGTCCAACAATTCGGCACTGCAAACGCTGTGAAATCAGCCCAGATCGAGAGTCTTGAGGGCGATGTGGTTATTTTAAACGGCGATCATCCGCTGTTAGAAGCTTCTGACCTTAAGAGTTTTATTCAAACTTTTCGTGAAGAAAAGTTGGATCTTGCTGTGGTTACAGTTGAGCTTAGACAGCCGAAGGATTTTGGACGAATTGTTCGTCATCAAGGTCGAGTCGTTGCCATTGTCGAAGCTAAAGATGCCTCTGCCGACACTTTAAAAATTCGTGAAGTAAATACCGGAATCTATGTTGTTCGTGGTGATGTTTTAAGTGAGTATCTTCCGCAAATTGAAAATAACAATATGAAACAAGAGTTTTACCTGACGGACTTGGTTTCGTTGTGTGTGGAGAGTCAGTTGAAGGTAGCGCCGATCCGCGGTCACAAGCGTGTTTCCTTTGGGGTGAATACCCAGGCTGAATTGGCTCAGGCAACACGTCTGGTTTTTCGCAAAAAATCAAAAACACTTTTGGACGAAGGTGTTTTAATGTTGGACCCTAGCACGACTTATATTGAACGCTCTGTTGAAGTCGGTCCTGGTGCAGTTATTTATCCGAATGTTTATCTTCGGGGGAAAACCAAGCTGGCCTCTTTTTGTGTGATTGAGCCCAATTGCTATATTGTTGATTCAGAGGTCGGCGAAAGCACCCAGATCCGTGCGGGCTCTTATTTAGAAAAGGCTAAAGTCCACAATCGCTGTGTGGTCGGTCCCTATGCTCGACTGCGTCCTGAGACTGAAATTATGGACGAAGCCCAGGTGGGGAATTTCGTCGAACTTAAAAAAGTTAAATTTGGAAAAAAATCGAAGGCCGCACATCTAACCTATCTGGGGGATGCTGAGATCGGCGAAAACGTGAATATCGGCTGCGGCACCATCACGTGCAATTATTCTGCGGATAAAAAGAAGTATAGGACCGTCATCGGCAATGGCGTTTTTGTGGGCAGTGATACTCAATTCGTCGCACCGATTAATGTCGGCGATTTTGCAGTGATTGGCTCGGGCTCGACAATCACAAAAGATGTCCCGGCAAGGTCCCTGGCGGTGGCTCGGGCTAAGCAGTTTATTAAAGAAAATTACGTTAAGGTCGAGGCTGCCGAAACGGATCAAGCTTCGGACTCAGCTTCAGGGGCGGATAAATAGAGTGTGCGGAATTGTCGGGTATTTTGGACCATTGAATCCCAAGGATATTATTTTAAGTGGACTGAAGCGTCTTGAGTATCGCGGCTACGATAGCGCAGGCGTTGCCATCATTCATCAAGGGGGCTTAAAGCGAATTCGCGCCGAGGGCAAGCTTGTAAATCTAGAAACCAAACTTAAGAATGAAAAATTCGACGGTCGTCTTGGTATCGGTCATACTCGGTGGGCGACTCATGGGGTGCCTTCTGAGCGCAATGCCCATCCGCATTTGGTAAAGGGTCTTTCGCTGGTTCACAACGGAATCATAGAAAACTATTTGGAGATTCGCGAAGCGCTACAAAAACGAGGCGCCGACATCACTTCCGACACGGACTCTGAGTTGGTAGCACATTTGCTAGCAGAGGAAGTTGAAAAAACCAAAGATCTGTTTAAGGCCGTACAAAATGTTTTGGGGATGTTGCGTGGTGCTTTTTCAATTTTAGCAATATGGGATCAGCAGCCAGATCAGTTGGTCGCTTTTAAAGATGGACCACCGCTGGTGGTCGGCATTGGTAAAGACGAAGCTTTTGTGGTTAGCGATGTTCAGGCCGTTTTGCAATATACGAAAAAATTTATTTATTTGGAAGACCGGGAAATTGCTGTCGTTAAAGTCGGCAAGGTTCAGATTTTTTCAGCCCTTGGACTGCGTTTAGAAAAGCCCGTCGTTGAGCTAAATTGGACCTCGGAGCAAGTCGATAAATTAGGTTTTGCCCACTACATGCTGAAGGAAATCTACGAGCAACCTCAGGCGGTGGTTGCGGCGATGGAGCCACATATTGATTTAAAGAACCAGTCCGTGCGGTTGAAAAATGTTGGCTTCGGGCATAGTCCTCAGAGCTTAGACGGTCTGAATTCGATTACCGATTGGCAAGAGACTCAGAATATTTTTGCCAAAATAGAGAAAATTTTTATTGTAGCCTGTGGAACCAGTTTCTACGCTGGACAGATTGGAAAATATTTAATCGAAAACATCGCTCAGCTTCCGGTAGAAACGGATATCGCCAGCGAATTTCGCTACCGAAAGCCCATTTTTTCAAAAAATACCCTGATGATTTCAATTTCGCAAAGTGGGGAAACTGCGGATACTTTGGCGGCTGTCCGTTTAGCAAAAGAAAAGGGTTTAACGACCCTTAGTATTTGTAACGTTAAAAACTCAACAATTGACCGCGAAGCCTCTGGTCACATGTATATGAATTCTGGAACCGAAGTCGGGGTCGCTAGCACGAAGGCCTTTGCCAGTACCCTCACAGTTCTACATTGCCTGACACTAGCTTTGGCAAAAGCTAGGGGTTTGCTAAATATTGAAACAGAAAAGGATCACATTCTGCATCTTCAAAAGGTGCCTAGCCAGATGGAAGTCGTACTTGCCTATGACAAGTACTTTGCCGAGGCCGCCAATTCGTTAAAGGAATTTCGCGGATTTCTATATATGGGCCGAGGCGTAAGTTATCCCATTGCTATGGAAGGCGCCTTAAAGCTAAAGGAACTAGCGTATCTGCACGCTGAAGGCTACGCGGCGGGTGAAATGAAGCACGGCCCATTGGCCTTGATCGATAGCCGAATGGCAATTGTGATGGTGGTGCCAGACGATGATCTTTTCGAAAAATCAATTAGCAATTTAGAAGAAGCCCGAGCCCGCGGTGGAAAGATTATATCCATCGGCACCGTTGATAACTTACGCCTTAAATCGGTCAGCGATCGCTATTTAGGGCTGCCAAAGGCCCATTGGTCAATAACGCCATTGTTGTCTGTAATCCCATTGCAGTTGATGGCCTATCATTTGGCAAACTCTTTGGAGTATGACGTTGATCAACCTCGGAATCTGGCAAAGTCAGTTACGGTTGAGTAAGTTTTGACAGGGCTTATTCTGGGATAATCAAATGGACTTGACTCCACTTTAGTTCGAACCAAAGTGGATCTATGTCCACTTTAGTTCGATACATAAAGGCCTGTTCTTAATGATTTGATGGAGAAAATGGTATTTGTTGGGGGCCCAAGGCAGGTCGGAAAAACTACGTTTGCTCAGTCTTTGTTAAAGAAAAAATGCTCTGACAGTCATCCCGCATATCTAAACTGGGATGTAAGCACGGTGAAAAATCAGTTTCTCCGCATCTAAAATATTTTTCTGAACGAACGGATATTCCAATTTTCTATCAAGTACACAATGGAAAAAAAAGAATTTGCCGTCTCCGATAAAATTCGAGTGATGAGGTTTGAAACCTTCTCAAGAGAAGTCGGCCTAGTCTAATGTGCCACCGACATACGATCCAAAAAAAATTCCTAAAAGCGACCGGCGCAACCAAAGGAAGAGTTTACTCCATAAAGTAGAATTGATAACTATCTGCTTATTTTGATAAGCCAGTCTTGGCAGTTCCTGTCTGATCTTTTCCAGTAGTCCCCTTGACTAGTTTTTTGAATTTGTTCTGAGGCAGCGCAGGATCATAAACTCAACAGCCGGGTTGGCATTTATGTACTGGATTTGCACTTCAGG
>CALQIT020000007.1 GCA_943330705.2 Streptomyces griseus | reverse complement strand
GGGACTCGCTGGTTTAAAATCGACATCTGATTGTAGGCGCTTTTCGCGTAGTAGGTCAGCTGACAACCGGTGTTGGCAAGAAATAGACAAATTAACAGCGGCGCAAGTTTTGTCCGGATCTTTAAAAAATCCATGACAGTCCGACCCGCCCATTTATTTCGTCAATTTTGGTGCTGTTGTCGACTGGTGTTTGCAAAAGATCATAACTGGTGCGGATCGAAAGCTCTTTGGTCAGGAAAAATTTAAAACCAACCCCATAGCTGGGGGCGACCCCTGCGTAATTGATTTCCCATGGATTATTGTTGTCATCTTGAACAACCTGGCGGCGTTTGATTTTCGCGGCCCCACCCTTGATGTAGGGTTGGAATTTTGCATCTCTGTCGGCCAGAACAAAAATGATATCGGCCCCGTAAATATCCGAGTAGACCGTAGTTGTTCTCAGGAATGCCGAAGAGGAATTTGGTTGTTTTTCCTTTTTTACAAAAAGTCCATTGGTGTAACTGAACTCAAGTGCAATTTGCTTCCATAGGTAAATCGCAAAAGACGCCGTGCTAGATTGCTGTTCAGTATTGTTGTCGGCATCAAAAGTTGATTTTTTGTAAGAATAGTTGGCTCCAAGCTCGAATTCAGCTTTGGCGGCTATGGAAAAACTAAGTGAAATAAGAAAGACTATAAGAATGCGCATATGGATTAGTTTAGCAAAAGGGACAGCGAAGTGGGGGGCCGGAAATGGTCAAGGTCTGGCTACGACTTTGGGCTCGTAACGGACTTGGAATGCGTATTTAAGACGAATCAGACCGTCTTTTTCGACCATCTGTTGTGGCGGATTCGGAAATAGACCTGCTTGAACAAAGGATTGAATGGCCGCTCGGTCAAAGCCTTTGATGCCGGACTCTTTCATCAGGTGGGCCGAATGAAACTCACCTTTTGCATTTAGCCAAATTTCCAGTTGTGTCGTCCATTTGCCAATCGCAGTTCTGGTAAAATCGCCGCGTGGCGTGCTGTTGATTGTTTCTGTAACCATGCTTTCCCAGCGCAGGCGGATCAGGTCCTCGATCCGCGAATAGAAAGAATAGAATAAATACCGATCTGTATTCAGTGCCGTGAAAGAGCCAACGGGAACGTCGTTTGGCATGGCCTCGCCAATCGAAGAAAGTCCCTGCTCCAATTCTTGGTTACGCATTATATTGGGCAGGCTTTTGTATTCAGGTGCATAGGCCTGCAAGCCGCCAGGTCGCCTTGGATCGACATGTTTTGGCAGGGGTGTTCGCGGGTTCGTCTGCGCCGTGGGATTGGCTTTTTCTCGGTTTTCTGCGGATCTATTTTTGGTTTTTCCAGAAAGCAAAGCCTGGGTTTGCTCTTTGACCCTTTGGGTTTGTGCCGATAGGAAATGAATCGGATCGTCGCTGTTTTCGATCTTTAGTTTTTCAGGCAAGAGGGCCTGCCGAACGATTTGCTGGCTGTGGCCTTTGGGTTTTTGCGGCTGGCGGGAGACCACTTGAAACTCAACCGGGGCATGGTTTGATTTTGGTTCTGATGGAACCAATCGACTGAGAACAATCAACAGCAAATGCACCAGAATACTGATGCCAATAAAAGTTGAAAGACTGATGCGAATAAACTTTGGAATGCCCATTCCTTCAAATGTACGACGGGGCGGCGAATCTGTCTATTTTTCCGAGGTCAGTGGGAAGATTTTTCCCTCGGCAGGACCCCCGGCTGCCGGAACGAGTCATCCAGGTTTGCGCACGACCGATATTATCGAATGCTAGTTTGATATTGGTACGAAAAACGCGTTAAATTTCGAAGCATGGTAAAAAGGATTCTTAAGCCACTAAAATCAGACAGTTTTTTTGTATTTGGCGCCCGTGGTGTCGGGAAATCCACCTTTATTCGGGATCAATTTATAATGAAACAGTCGTGCTATAAAATAGACTTACTTGATTATGATTCCGAAGAGAAATACTCAAAAGATCCGCAATTACTTGAGCGAGAGGTTGAAGCCTTTAGCAAAAAAATTGATTGGATTTTTATATGTGAAATTCAAAAAGTTCCTAAACTGCTTGATATCGTTCATAAGCTGATCGAGAAAAAAAAGCAGAAATTTATTTTAACAGGTTCTAGTGCGCGAAAATTAAAACGAGACGGCGCCAACCTGCTAGCAGGCAGGGCTTTTCTTAATTACCTTTTTCCACTGTCATGGTTTGAGTTGAATCAAGTTAACAAAGAAGTTGACCTCGATTTTCTATTAATGTGGGGGGCTTTGCCAAAGGTTATTTTTTCGGAGTCAGATGAGCAAAGATCTGCATTTTTAAAAACTTACGTTCAAGTTTATTTAAAAGAAGAAATTCGTGTTGAGCAATTAGTTCGTGATCTGGACCCATTCAGAGAATTTCTCGAGGTTGCGGCGCAGATGAATGGTAAAATCATTAACTATTCAAAAATTGCAAAAGAAGTTGGGGTTAGTGATAAAACTATTCATAGTTATTTTCAGATACTTCAAGATACGCATATCGGATTTTACCTATCTGCATTTCATAGATCTATTCGTAAGTCACAAAAGGAACATCCCAAATTTTATTTTTTTGATCTTGGTGTAAAGCGACAGCTTGATCGGACCATTGAAAGTCGCCTGATAGCCTCGACCATTGCCTATGGGGAAGCGTTTGAACATTTTATAATTTTGGAAATTATCCGTCTGGCGTCTTATAAGCAAAAGAACTGGACTTTTTCCTATTTTCAAACAAAAGAGGGTAATGAAATAGATTTGGTTATTAGTTTAGATCGACGCCAAGAAATTTTAATTGAAATTAAATCGGCATCGCGAATAAATTCTTCTGACTATAAGTATCTTAATGAAGTCAGCGACGAGTTTAATGCCAAAAAAGTTTATGTATTCTCTCAAGATAAAAGCACTCAAAAAATCGGAAATGTGAGATTCGTTTTTTGGGAGCAAGGTATTCAGGAACTGTTTGATGAAAACTTACAACACGCTATTTAAGCCATTCAAAGTGGTTGGTAACCACTTAAAGGATTGCAAACTCTCGTTGAAGTTTTTGTACGGAAAAATTCAGGTGGTCGATTTTAAACCCTAGTAGAAAGATATTCTAGTAGATTTAATGAGGAGCCTTTGTGGGAAAATATGTAAAAGCTGTTTCTGGTCCAAATAGTTCAGTGATCTATACTGATGATGGCGGGAAACAATGGGTTCACAGCGGGGGAACAAGAACCTGGCGCAATAATAATCCGGGTAATCTTGTCGTTGGTAGTATAAGTAGAGACAATAATGCGATAGGTAAGGCTGGGGGGTTTGCGGTGTTCCCAGATTATGAATCAGGCCATGTCGGGCTAATTGATTGTTTGAAGCGGACTTACGGTAATGCTGATCTAAAATTTTTGATCACAAAATATGCTCCACCAGGCGAAAATAATACTTCAAAGTATTTTAAATTTCTGCAAAATAAAACAGGGATCAATGATAACAAGAAAGTTAAGGATTTTACTTCCCGACAGTTTGAGAAGTTATGGAAGGCCATCGAACAAATGGAGGGTTGGAAAGTTGGTAAAGTTGCTGGGTACGATTCTAGCTCGCCGATAAAAGCAGTAAAAAAGAACAAAAAAGGTATTATTACCTATTATCTTATAGAAGGTTATGGCTGGGTCGCAAAGGCCAATGCTATTCAACTTGTTTTGGCTGGTAAAGTAGATGCGGTGGTAGCTGTCTCGCCTAAGGGTAACAAATTTTTGCGATCAAAACCCAACTCTTTTTCTGACGATAATTTGGAGAATTTGGGATGAAACTATTTATTTTTGTAAATTTTGTTTTTATGAGTTTGCTTTGTAATGGCGTACAGAAGAAACAAACTGCGATTCTTTTTTATGAGGCACCATCAGTGGAACTTCAGGGGCGACTTGTTGAAAAAACTTTCCCAGGACCGCCTAATTACGATAGCATCAAAGGTGGTGATAAAGCTGAAAGCGGCATTTACTTAACTCTCAATGAACCAATAGATGTGACTTCAGATCTGAGTAAGTCGAGTGATTATAGAGATGATACAGAAAAAAATTTAAAATTGATCCAAATGATTGTCTTTAATGATAATTTATTTCCGGTGATTCGTAAGTTCATAAAAAGCAAAGAAGTAGTTACTCTGAAGGGTAGGCTTACCCATCGTTTAACCGGGCATCATCACACTCCAGTTTTGATAGAAGTCAGTGAAATTTCAAAATCCGATGTACGTAGGTAGCTCCAAGGGGAAGCGTTGGTGCCTTTGCATTTGAATACTGCTACCATGCGCCTTGGACAAAAGTGAAGAGGTCTCTCAAATTTTTCTTAAGCTCTGCCTCAAAACCGGTCAAACTAGGCGGGACTGGACAATCTTACTCGAGGGTATTGCTGTTTCTCGACTATTTCGAGAAACCATCGTGATCCCATGGCGCGAGGTTGAGTGTTTGGATCTGGGTGGACTGGTTGCTCATAATTCGACAACATTTATTTCTAATTAAATCAATAAGTTAGACACTTTATGCATGAATTTTTACTAAATAAATTTACATTTTAACCGATATGGCGTATATTAGTTGAAGTATGCGAGAAGCAAAAGTTGAAACATTATTTAGAAAAATGAAGATTGGAGAAGTCTACAGACGCTCTGATCTTGAGAAGTATAGCGCTGCTGTTGACCGCCATCTTGAAGCGCTCGTTAAGGCTAACAAGGTTATGCGTGTTTCAGCAGGGCTTTATGTGCGTCCGCAAACCTCTGCTTTCGGCGCAGTTCCTCCAGATGATAAAGCACTTGTTTCATCTTTCTTAAAGGACGACAGATTTCTTGTGACCTCGTACAATAATTATACGCAACTCGGGTTGGGGCTAACTCAACTTTATAACAATCAAATCGTTTACAATTATAAACGTTTTGGTGAGTTTGAATTGGCAGGAAGACACTTTTTTTTTAAAAGAGTTCCGAAGTTTCCCCGTCATTTGTCGAAGGAATTTCTTTTGGTGGATATGCTCAACAACTTGAAAAGCCTTGCTGAAGATGAACTTCAAGTAATAGAGAATTTTCTTAAGTTAAAAGGCAATTTTAATGCAAAAAAGGTGTTAGCTTTAGCAAAAGAATACGCAAGGCCCCGAACAAAAAAACTTTTAGAAAAAGCATACGTAAAATGAAAAAGTTTCTCCATGAATTAGCGGATTTTGAAAATATGATTTCTGCCCTCAGCGCAGAGATTAAATTTGAACCTCAACTCATCGAAAAGGACTATTGGATTATGCACGCCCTATGGGGATTGCAGAATTTAGGCTTTAACTTTGAACTTAAAGGTGGAACTTCTTTATCAAAAGGCTGGAACTGTATTGATCGTTTTTCTGAGGATCTCGATATTCAAGTACATCCCCCCTCTGGAATAAGTGTTCCATCTGGAAAAATCAGACAAAGCCAAATCAGATTGAGGCGTGAAAAAAATATTTTCAAGACATTGCCGATAAGATAAAAATTCATGGTTTTGATAAGGTTGAGCGGGACTTTTCTTTTGATGACAAAGAAGACATGCGAAACGCCGGCATTCGGCTTTTCTATCCAAATAGTTTTGGTCAAACAGCACCAAATGAAGCGCGAACAATATCTAGTTGGGTCAATGACAAGGCCATTTCGGTTAAGCTTGATGTGACAGACAATCGGGCCGTAGGGGTAAAGTGCTATGTTCCTGAGTACACTTTTGTAGAAAAGCTTCAGACGATTTCTACCAAGTTTCGCAGGCAACAAGAAAAAGGCGATATGCCGGTCAATTTTATGCGTCACTATTATGACTTGTTTCAGCTTTTAAAATTGCAGAGGGTGCAAAAATTTATTGGGTCAGCGGAGTATCTGGAACATAAAAACAAAAGATTCCGGCTCAAGGATGAACCTGACCTTCTGAAAAATGAAGGCTTCATTATTTCAGACCCATGGACCAAAAATAAATACGAAATGGCATTTCTAAAGACAAAGAATTTGTATTACAAAGGTCAGCCAAGCTTGGACTCTGTATTGAAAGAGTTCGCAAAATGGCTTGGGAAACTTTAAGCCTCAATTGGGAAAAATGCGGAGTCTTCTCGTACTTCGGATTCCCTATGATAAGTCGCGCTCGCCGTTTGGCTTCCGAGTTATTAAGAGGCTAACTCTTTAGACCAAGAACAGTGTATAGCTTGACATCAAATTACGGCGTAATATGATGTTATCATGACCACTTATAAGAAGTACCCTCGTCAATTCCGAGTTCCCAAATCGAGTTTTTTCCTATTTGGCCCCAGGGGGACGGGCAAGACCACCCTTATTCAGGACTTAGGACTTAATGCTACTGAGATTTCTTTGCTGGATGAAGCAAAGTTTCAAACTTATCTGGCGGCACCGACACTGTTTTACGAAGAGCTTGTGAATTTGAAAGCGGGTACTTGGGTCCTTGTCGATGAGATTCAGCGATTACCAAACCTACTTAATGAGGTCCACCGGCTCATAGAGTCTCGTCGCCTCAAGTTTGCGTTGACCGGATCTAGTGCCCGAAAGTTACGAAGAACAGGTGTAAATCTGTTGGCAGGAAGAGCCGTTAGTCGAAATTTGTATCCGCTGACGGCAATGGAGATGGGCGAAAATTTTAAGTTAGAAAAAGCCTTAGCGATTGGAACGCTCCCTATAGTTGTCAGCTCTGAAGATCCACAGGATACGCTGCAATCCTATGTGCAAATTTATTTGAAAGAAGAAATTCAAGCAGAAGCCATCGTTAGGAACTTGGCTGGTTTTGCACGGTTTTTACCGGTGGCTTCTCTTTTTCACGGACAAACTATCAATCTATCAAATATTGCAAGGGATTGTGAGGTGCAGCGACCCACGGTTCAAGGATTTTTTGAAATCTTGGAAGATACTTTAATTATTAAAAAACTCGAAGCTTACACCGCTAAGATCAGTGTCCGGGAAAAGAAAAAGAAGAAATGCTATTTTGTCGATCCGGGGCTTGTAAGAACCTTGCAGAAGCGCAGGGGGGTTGTTGGGGCAGAGGAAAAGGGGCCACTTTTTGAGGGCTTGATATTCATGATGCTGCAGGTACAAAAAGAAGCCTATGGTGAAATCGATGATATTTACTATTGGTCCCCGGCCGAAGCAAAATTGACGGAAGTTGATTTTTTAGTGCAAAAAGGTCAGGATTTCTTTGCTATCGAAGTAAAGGCAACAGAGCGAATTCGCCCAGAGGATCTTAAAGGACTTAAAGCTATTGCTGAGCTGAAAGGCCTTAAGCGAAGAATTTTAGTTTATCGTGGGGCTGTAAATCGAAAAACAAATGAAGGTATCGAAATTTTTACTTTTTCTTCGTTCGTTGAGCTATTGAGAAGCAAGCAATTGTAGAACTGGGATCTTGCGCATCCATAGGAATCAGGCTAGCAATGCTTATGTCAAAAGCACTACCCAAGCCGCTATCAAAGCTTACTCAAACAGAGCACAAGAAATTCAGCCAGCTGTTGCAGAAAATGGTTTTCGAATTTTAAAAAAGAAATTCTAAATTAAGTCTTCGCGCGATTGCAAAAAGACTTGGGATCGACGCCACAGCAATGAGCAAGCTATTGGCCGACAAGGCCTATCCTTCAAAAAAAGTTTTGAACAAAGTCGCTGATTATTTGAACCTAGACGCAAGCGCAGTAACTCATCGATATTTTGTAAATCCGAACGAAAGGGTTAAGCAGGCATCCATAGATATTAAAATCTCATCAGAGGACTATGAAAAGATCAACTCTTGGCGACACATGCTTGTTGATCAAGTTCTCAGGACGGGGCCACGGTCTGACTGGGGTATTGAAGATTTGGCAGGGGCGTTGCGGATGCCGAAAGCGCAGGTTACAAAGGTGATCAAGGACCTTGTGGATATCGGATTTGTTGCAAAGCTACAAAATGGTCGGGTCACTAGGCATGAGCTGCTGACCCGAGGTTGCACACAATGGGATGCCTATTGCTGGACAAGGCAACAGCAAACTTTATTAAGAAGGATCTGGAGGCCTACTTTAACAAGATTGTTCATAAATATGGAAAACGAAGCCAGTGTAAAGCGGGCGACAAACCCTATTTGGTTTACTTGCACTTAGGTCAAATTTAGCGCGTTGGGATATCATGAACTGGCCTTGGTTATTTTTAGGCGGGCCATTTTTTCTTTGGCTCCTTTGTTAAGAAACTCCACCATTGAATTCTTTTGCCGTATTAACAAGACCAAGCTGGGTCAATCGATGTACAACTTTAACCAGATGATGTGCCCAACTCGCAATGAGCTCGTCATATTTATTACCATCGACCCCAAAAATGAGAGGCCGTGGACAGGGCTTGTTTTTTAAGCTAGTAAAACTTTGACGGGCAATCTCTTGGATTTCATCTGGATAAAGTTAGTCTTTGCCAGAAGGATTTCGCGCACAATGTTCATGGCGCATTAAATTCTTGCTCAAATTTTGCGATGGTTTCAAGAATGTGTTTCCAATTTGGAATTTTACGAAAGAACATGGCTTGCATTTTCCTATAGTCTTTTTCTAGTTCTTCCAAAACACTCGCGCGAGGAGACAGCTTTAAGGTCCCTTTGCGAGCCGTATCGTAATTCGCCCATCCAGAAGCGAAGTAAACTTTCTTGTGGTTTGCCACGCGCTCAAGCAGATCGACTTCCAATAGCGCTTTTTCCTTTACGTTAGATTCAAGTAACCGAAAAAAGTCATAAAGATGACGTGAAAGTCTAGAGGGCAAAGGTTTATCGGTAGGCAAGTGAGCATACTGATGAAGGATCGTGGCCTTCTCCCAAAAGGTTCTTTCGGCGTTAAGCACGCGCACTGTCGTCGGCGGTTCATGGATCTTTTCCTTGAGTGCTTCTTTCGCGTAGCTTTGAATGGGATGATCGCTAACCGGCCAGTGTTCTGCCCGTGCGCCCATTTCTATCTTCACAAAAGGTCGGATGTAACCGCCCTTTGGCGTGATACTCGGATACTCAAACAAAAGTGTTTGTCCGCTTGTGTCGTCTGCATCATTTAGAATTTGCCATCCATCCGATGTTTTCAATTTTTGTGCGACACTTGCTTTTAAATTCGGAAGCATTTCGTTTTGAATATATTTTGATGAAGCTTTGGAGAGGTCCTCAAGCATTGATCGCTGCTGACTCCGTGTCGAAAGCATTTCTGGATTTTTATTCTCGTCGAATCCTAGAAAATCACGCTCGATTGAGACATCAATATCTTCTGAAAAGCGATCAATGAGACCGAATACTTTAGACAGCGACGTTCCACCTTTAAAAGTTAGATGCGACTTCAAATCCGGCAAAGAAAACAACCGCTCCAATGTCCATACAACCCAATAGTCTTTTTCGATGATCTCAAAAGGAATTTGCAGATCATAGGCCGCAGATTCAAAAAAGGGTCTGCGGTCTGCCGCAGATAAAAGATGAAGCTCCATCATTTTGCATCCTCCATAATACGAATAACAAAAGCGCGAACCCACTGAGGTGCATACTTCAAATTTTTCTTAAGCTCTGCCGCTGTTGTTCCACTCAAAAATCGCTTCACACGCGCGCGCACGACATCATCAAGGTGATCCTTCCCAAGATTCTTAAGCGCTTGGATCACGAGGCCTGCTTTCGTGCCCGCCGCATGCATTGTTTTTTCTCTCGTTGTTCGAAAGATTATTTCGAGCTTGCCGATTTTGACTTTCTTCGACGGCCCGTTTGTTAAAAAAATAATACGCCCAGGAACTTGCTCTGAAAGACCAACAAGATTTGCTGCATAAGCCCCGGAAGGCTGAATACGAATTCCATTTTTTTCGGCAATAGCTTTTCCTACCTCTTCAACCTGAGGAGGGAGAAGACCTAAGACTTCATGTTCTCGAGGATATTCATAAAGCCCCTGTGTGAGCCGTCTGATCATTTTATCCCGCTGAAGACGTGATAAAGCGCTTCTAACACCTGTATCACTATCAAAGTCTAGGAAGTGTTTCGGGGTGAAACACCAACCCCTTCCGTGACCTAGGATTCTGTTTTTAACTGCATTTACAATGCTTTGGGACATAATTAAGCGCTCTCCATGCCACAAAATATATCAATATTTTGTGGCAATGTCCATATAATTTGCCACAAAATATATTAACTTTTTGTGGCATAAATTTGCAAAAATTTGAGCCCTTGAAGAGCCTGGCAGGAGTCACCACTAACTAGCTCAGGCGGGCTCTTTTTAGAACTAAGCCGCTGCTAAGCGAGCAGCCATGATCGTAATCATGCGCTTGGGATATCAGAAACTGGCCTTGGTTATTTTTAAGCGGGCCATTTTTTCCTTGGCATTTTTAGAAACCAGCAAGTCTTGCAACGAGTATTCATTTAAATTCTTGATAAACTGATTGCGCCCTTGAACTAAAATTCGCTGCAAATCGCAAACACTGATAATTGGGCAAGTATTGGTTTTTGCATCAAAGCATTCGACCAAATTCATGTGGGGTTCCATGGCAGCGACAAGGTCCCCAATTTTATATTTACTTGGCTCCTTGGCTAAAGAAACTCCACCTTTGAAACCCTTTGCCGTATTGACAAGACCCAGCTGAGCCAATCGATGTACAACTTTTACCAGATGATTGTGGGAAACATTGAAGCCTTGTGAAATATCTTTGACCGTGATTTTAGTTATCGAAGCAATCGGCCATCAACATCAAATAGGCCATGTTCCACAATCGTAATGTTGGCCATCTTCCGATGGAGAGGGTTTAATAAATAATTCATTTCAGAAGGCACAATGCTTGAGGGTACAGGCAGCACAAGCGAGAGTGCCTGATCGCACCACCGTCTTCCAATTTCTTGAGAAAGTATCAGGTCGTCTTGCCAATCATTTGGCAAGACAGGGGGTGGCGAAATTAAATTATCTTCGATCACTATAGAATAAAGATAGAGGTTCGGCGCTGTATCCAGACTAAAGTGTGCAAGATTTTCCAGAAGTGCCAGCGAGGTCGATGCTGAAGTATAAATGCAGGAAGTTCCTTTTGGGTTCCAGCGTCCACCATATTTCTTAGCACCTTCTCCGTCGAAAGCTTTTTCACGCCGGGCTCGAGTTGTCAATCTCCAGAGGGTAATCACGAATAAACACCGTCACGAATACGACCGAGAACATCAAGAACTTGCTCTGTACCCAAATCTGAATCAAGAAGTTGCAGTGGCGACACCGAACCAAGTCCCTTGTTACCATGTTTGATCCAAAGTTTCGCCTTTTCTTCGCTACCGAGAATTTCAGAGGCCTCAATAAATACACGAGCTAAGCGTAATGCTTTTTCACTTTCTTCAGAAGAAAGAAGATTGCTGGCTTTCATCATTCTGCGACTGAGCGTTCTGGCGCTCATTCGCACAGCCTTTGCAAAATCATCTTGAGATAGCTCAATTATTGCTAAAAGTTTTGAAACTCCTCGGGAGTGGATTCCTCTCCTGGTAAGCTTAATCAGGTCCGTGGTAGTCAAGAATTGGCCGGTTTCACCTAATAGGTTTGCAACTCTTGCTGGACTTGCCATGATTTCTCCTGGGCTTAATTTTGCCATTTGTCTTATATTGTATCGCCATTTGGTACAAAAAGTAAAGCCTAGAAATTCGGCTCAAAATTCGGCTCAGTCCCATTTTGATACGCAGGTACTCTGTATATTGGTCTAGGCCATTTCCGCGAAAATGTTCTAAAGAGAAACACTAACTGCGCCGATACTAGATATGTTCAACACGGGGGGAAAGTGATGAGCAAAGTTATCGATATTCGCTCGCGAATTAAGACTCGGTCGCAAGGTTTGCACAGTGGTCTTCTTGAGCATCAAGAGGCGCCGGTCTTAGATATGACTGAAAAGCGCACGGAAGCCCTCAAGGATGACCGTCGCCAAGTCAAGCGGACCATTTTAACTGAGTTTATTGCGGTTCATACCATCATTCCAGGCAATGGCTTGATGAAGGTTGCCCTTTTTGACATCAACGAAAGAGGAGTCTCTTTCGACATCGAAGATCATCGGGGTCACTTCCAGGTTGGCGAAGAAGTGCCAATGCGGGTTTATCTTAATCACAAAACCTATTTTCCGTTTATCGTGCAGATTAAGAATGTGCGCCTGGTGGAAGATGAAGGAGTCCAGCGCCACGGGGCAGAGTTTTTGCTGGAAACAATCAACGATGTTGCGCTCCATCATTTTATTAAGTTCATTGAAAATGTGTCTGCAAGTCTACGCCATGATAGCGGCGACGTTTCGGTTTCAAAAATTAATTCATAATCCCTAGACAATTATCCAGGGATTCGCTCCAATAGACAAAAGGTCATAGGATTGACTTACAAACGTCTATTGGAGGGATGCCTTGGCAATCAAAGAGAATGGAAAAGATTCGGCCAAAGAAGCCAAAGAAGCCAAAGAAGCCAAAGAAGCCAAAGAAGCCAAAGAATCGACCAAAGAATCAACTGGCGGAGCTCGTCATAACCGGCGTCGCAAGTTAGTTCTTGATACCAATGTGATTCTTTTCGACGCCCTAGCAATCATGAAGTTTCGTGACTGCGATATTCATATTCCAATCTCTGTCATTGAAGAGATCGATCGTTTCAAGCGCGATCCAGGCGAAAATGGACGCAATGCCCGTCAATTTTCAAGATTCATCGATTTGCTACGGGCTAAAGGCTCGCTTTCGGCGGGGGTCCAGCTCGATAACAGTGAAAACATCATTTATATAAATACAGATTTTTTGGCAACCGGCCTACCCAGCGAGCTTGATGCTGCAAAAGCGGACAATCGGATTTTAGCAACAGCAATGGCTTTGCAAAAACAACATCCGCGGTCGACGGTTGAGTTGATCACGAAAGACATCAATCTTCGAATTAAAGCGGATGTGATGGGTGTTCCTGCCAATGACTACGAGCCGGCGGATCACAAACAAGACAATTTGTACGAAGGCTATCAAGAGATCGAACTGTCCTCAGAAAAAATCGACTCCTTCTATAAAGACAAACGTTACGTCCCCGACGTTAAGTTGTATGCCAATCAGTACGTCATTATGAAAGACGCGGGAAATCCAAATCACAGTGCCATTGGTCGCTTTAGTGCGGCGGAGGGGGCGGTGGTTCCCTTGATTTCCCCAACTGATAGTATCTGGGGGATTCACGGACGAAATGTCGAGCAGTCTTTTGCCTTGGATTGCTTGTTGAACGATGAAATCCTGATGGTTTCGCTGGTTGGCAAGGCTGGAACTGGAAAAACTTTATTGGCGATCGCGGCCGGTTTGCATAAAACTTTAGATGCAGGTCAATTCCAACGGCTTTTGGTTTCGCGGCCAATTTTTCCAATGGGTCGTGATATCGGTTATTTACCAGGAGATATTGAACAAAAATTGAATCCTTGGATGCAGCCGATTTTTGATAACGTCGAATTTTTAATGGGTGCTGATAAAAAAGCAGCCGGCCGAGCGCAAGAGTTGATCAACCAAGGGATGCTGAATATCGAACCCTTAACTTATATTCGCGGTCGCAGTATTCCCAAGCAATATTTGATCGTCGATGAAGCACAAAATTTGACCCCACACGAGATCAAAACAATTATTACCCGTGCAGGTCGCGGAACTAAAGTGGTTTTGACCGGCGACGTTTATCAAATCGACAATCCCTATGTGGATTCTGCGAACTCTGGTTTGACCTACGCCGTTGAAAAATTTAAGGGGCACACGATTGCAGCCCATGTTATTTTGACTAAAGGTGAAAGATCTGAATTGGCTGAATTGGCTTCAAACATTTTATAATTTTAAGGAGGATTTTATGAAAACAGTAATGATATTCGCAATGACTTTGATGGGGCTTTCGACATTCGCACAAAATACACCGCCGTATCCGCCGGGAACACCCGCCGTTGAAATTAAAAGTTTTCGCTACGTCGAGCGCGGTAACTCAGTCAACACCACTGCCGAAGTTTGTGGAGTTGTTCACGGATCGTTGATCGGAAACGAAAAAGTTCTTTTGGTGGTTGATCCAAAATACAACCCTGGTGACTATGTCGTGATGATTTCCCCAAAAGGAAACTTCTGTACCTTGGTTAATAGCCTGACCGGCCGCCTGGAGTTCGGTTTGATTTTTGGAAAAAATCAATTGTCAGCATTGCAAGAGTACAAACGCTAGTTCGGTTTTAGTTTTGGGCTGCGGCAACCAACCCGTGCAAAACGGAGTGGAACAAGGCCGCAGTCGATATTTTTTCGGCGCCAAATCTTTGTTCCAGCTGTTTGCGAACAGCCGGAACCCGAGCCGTTCCACCCGTCATACAGACCATGTCGATATTCTCTGGCTTGAGCTGTGCTTGAGCCAGGCAGTTATCCAAGCAGCGCATGATTTTATCTAAAGTTTGTTTGCTCCATTGGTCGAATTCGGTTCGCGATATTGCAGTTTCCAATTCAATATCTGGGTAGGGGAACTGAAAAGTTTCACTATCGTGATCGGATAGGCCCCTTTTGACCCGTTCAATTTCTTCGAAAAGATTGTAAATCTGTTGATCGTCAATAAGGACAAAAAGCCGGTGCAGTTTTTTTTTGTCCGTATCACGCAGGGCCCATTTTTGCGTATTGCGCAGGAACTCGTAGGTGTCCCTGTCCTTGAGATGCGCAATGTGGGCGGGATAACAAAGGCGTTGATGAATGCCAGGAGGCATTTGCAGAGCATTGCTGGACATCGGCACACGATAGATCACATCCGAACCAAAGTAGCTTGCTAGCTTTTCCTGCATCATCGAAGCATCCAGGGCATCGCCGGCCAACGAAATCCCATCAACAGCAAGAACTTCTTCCTTTCCACCATCACCTGGATAAAGTTTCACCACCGAAAAGTCAGAAGTTCCGCCACCTAAATCCACAGTAAGGACAGTTTTTGCCGTGCTCCAAGTTCGTTTCAAGGAATAGGCTGCCGCCACGGGCTCTTCCAAAAAGCTGACTTCTTTGAAGCCTGCGAACTCAGCGGCCTTTTGCATTCGATGGATTGCCAGTTGGTGTGCGACTTCATCCATGCTGTAGCGGGCAGGTCGCCCCAGTAGCACCCGATCAAATTTTGTTTGCAGGAAATCTTCACTTCGTTTTTTCAGCTCCAACAAAAAAAGTCCGACCATTTGATCCAAAGGAATCGGCCGATTGTTGACCATGGAACCCAAGTAAGATTGCGAGGGTAAATGCGCTTTAAAAGACCGAAACAGGCGCCCCTCGAGCTCATTTTCAATAAATTTAGAAAGTGCCTCCGCCCCATAGTAGCATTGCTTTTCATTGGCAAAATAGAGCAGAGTCCGCATCACAGTGGGGTCCGTCGCCATCGGATCCAATGGCAATGAATTGTAAACACGATCTTTAGTGACCGCACCGACCAAGGAATGAGTGGTGCCAAAATCAATGGCGAGACTCGCTTTCATAAGCTTTGAGGCTAAACTAGATTTTCACCATGCGCACCTCAAAGCCCCAGTAACAAGCTACAGGTCTAGGTCCACGCGAAAAATGCTGGGCAATAGCTACTGGCCATTGCTACGCAATAGCTACTGGCCATTGCTACGCAATAGCTACTGGCCATTGCTACGCAATAGTTGGTGTGCGTCGCGCAAGCGGAAACTTGACCTAAAGCATTGAAACGGCAACACTCCGAGGCGTTTAGGAATTCATGCCGGAGGTCAAAAAATGGCGTTCAAACAAGGTGATACTTTACAAATCGAAGTGACAATTACCGACCAAATGGTACGTCAGTTTGCCGAGGTTTCCGGAGATAAAAATCCAATTCACTTAGATGATGAATACGCAAAGACCACCCCTTTTGGCCAAAGAATTGCCCATGGAATGTTGGGTGCCGCCTTAATTTCTAGGGCATTAGGAATGAATTTGGGTCCAGGCGGGATTTACCTGGCGCAGACCTTGAAGTTTACAGCGCCAATGTTTGTCGATGACGTAGTTACGGTCAACCTCACGGTGTCAAATTACCGAGAAGACCGTGGTGTCGCAATTATCGAAACTTTGGTAAAAAAGAAGGCCACTGGCGAAGTCTGTGTCAAAGGTGATGCGACAATTATGTCCAAAGAGGGTGTTCTTGCCATGGAAAAGAAAAAAGCTGACGCCGTTAAAGTCTAAAGGTGCAGCAATTGCTCAAAGAGCAGTCTTTGAAATTTTTCTCGATCAATTTTTTTCCCAATAAGCTCTTCTAAAGAAATCATGGTTTGCGCGGAAAACCCACAGGGATTCATGCCTTGAAAGGCCTGGGGATCATTATCCAAATTGATCGCAGCCCCGTGATAGGTGACCCATTTTTTAATTCCAATTCCGAGGGATCCCACTTTTCGATTTTCGACCCAAACCCCAGTTTCTTCGCTGGTGGCGTCGACCTCGGATTTTTTTTGTAAGGACTTGCCCTGGGCTGCGACGCCAAACTTGCTCAGTGTATTGACTATGGCTTGCTCAAAGTTTCGCAGAAATTTGCCAATATCATGAAGGGGTCGGTGGGGACGGACCAGATCTAGATTGATGATTGGATAAATAAGCAGCTGCGAAGGACCGTGGTAGGTGGCCCTTCCTCCACGAGAAATCTCTTTGATTTCACCCGGCCACGCAAACACGTCACCAGCTTGAGTCTTTCGACCCAACGTAACGATAGGAGGGTGGGTACAAAATACGATAATACCAGCTAGGTTTTGACTGTGGACCTGGTCAACAAGCAGCAGTTGTTGTTCAAGGGCCTTCTCGTAATCGATCGGACCCCAATCTTGCATTTGATAGGGTCCCACCTTAGGAATGAGCCGCTACTTCTTTGCTGCGAGCCAAAGGCTTTTGAATAACATGAATGGCGTGGCCCAGGGTGGCCTCTGCTGCTTCCATCATTGTTTCGCCTAAGGTTGGATGTGGGTGAATGGTCAAAGCCAGGTCTTCGACCCTAGCCCCCATCTCGATGGCCAAAACAGCTTCAGAAATTAAATTCGAAGCCTCTGGGCCAACAATGTGAACACCAAGAATGATATTGGTTTTCGCATCCGCAATAATTTTCACAAAACCATCGGTTTCCATCAGGGCCGTGGCCCTGCCGTTTGCCGCAAATGGAAATTTGCCAACGGTAATCTCATAGCCCTTGGCTTTTGCTTCTGATTCCATCAAGCCTGCCGCTGCAATTTCTGGATCGGTAAAAACAACCGCGGGAACGGATTTGGCGTCAAAGACACGATTTTTACCGCTGATAACTTCAGCGACCAAAACACCTTCGTGGGAAGCTTTGTGTGCCAACATCGGTTGACCACAAATATCACCAATGGCAAAAATATTTGGTATATTAGTTCGGCGTTGAGCATCGACTTTAACAAATCCGCGCTCGTCAATTTGCAGGCCAGCAGCTTTTAGATTGCCTTGATCAGAGTTCGGTCGGCGACCGACAGTGACCAGCAGCTTGTCGGCTTTTAAAGTTTCGGTTTTGCCATTGTTGTCGATGGTGATTTCCAAAGTAGTGCCGGACTTTTTCTGACTTTTAGCTTTTGCATTCAATAAAACTTTGATCCCGGCCTTAGTTAATTTGCGACTGACCACCTGTGCACATTCCGGATCGACAACACCATTCAGAACTGAACCTGTGGCCTCGACAACGGTCACTTCGCTTCCTAGTTTTGCCAGATAGCTGCTAATTTCCAGGCCGATGTAGCCGCCGCCAATAACCACAACTTTTTTGGGAATCTGTTGCAGGGCAAGGGCGCCGGTTGAAGACAAAACATCTGTTTCATCAAACTTAAAGCCTGGGATTTCAATGGGGCGGGACCCGGTTGCCAAAATAAACCATTTTGCGCTGACGGACTCGGTGCCACTTTTCGACTTCACTGAAAGCTCTTTGCTGGACTTAAATTCGGCTTCTCCCATTAAAACGGTGATGCCATTTCCCTTAAGTAGCTGACCCACGCCACTGGACATTTTATTGCAAACAGATTGTTTCCAACCCTCAAGTTTTTTCATATCCACAGCGATGCTTTTGAAAGTGATTCCCATGGCCTCGGCATCGTGTTGGGCTTTGTGCAAAAAGTGAGCTGCGGCAATCATCGCCTTAGACGGAATGCAACCCACGTTCAGGCAGACGCCACCTAAGAATTCTCGTTCAATCACCGCGGTTTTAAATCCCAATTGGGCGCAGCGGATAGCTGCAACGTAACCACCGGGTCCAGCGCCAATAACCACGACGTCAAAGTTTTGTGCCATTTTAAATTCCCCTTACATCATATCGAGCATCATAATGCCCGGATTGGCAATTTTGCCGATAAATGCTTTTAAAAAGTTTGCAGCGACGGCGCCGTCGATCAAGCGATGATCTGCGGTTATTGTGAAGTTCATTACTTTTATTACGTCAACTTCGTTATCTTCACCCAGAACAAGTTTATCTTGGATTTTATACATGCCTAAGATTGCAACTTCAGGGTGATTAATAATTGGGGTCGCATAGGTGCCACCGACCGAACCAATATTAGTAATTGTGATTGTTGCGCCTTTCATTTCGTCAGGCTTTAATTTGCCATCCCGAGCTCTTTTTGCCAGGTCCATGATTTCGTGGCTGATCTGCAAAATAGATTTTTGGTCTGCATTTTTAATTACGGGCACAACTAAGCCATTTGGCGTGTCGGCAGCAAAGCCAACATTGAAGTATTTTTTATAGACGATCTCACCAGCGGCGTCGTCAATACTTGCATTGAACATTGGGAATTGGCGAATAGACGAAATCATTGCTTTGATAACAAAAGGCAGAAATGTCACTTTCGTATTGTTTTTTTCTGCATACTCCTTCAACGATTCACGCAGCAGAACTAATTCTGTAACGTCGGCTTCGTCCATCAGTGTGAAGTGGGGGATGATTTGTTTTGCCATTTGCAGGTTCTCGGCAATTTTTTTGCGAATTCCCCTGAGCGGAACCCGTTCTTCCTGGCCTGCGTTGGCGCCATTGTAAGCGGGGCGCGGGGCCGCCGGGCGCGGGGCCAGTTCGCCGCTGCCGCCCAGCAAAAGCACGTCTTCACGAGTGACTCGGCCTGCTAGGCCCGAACCTTTGACTTGATTAATATCTAAATTGACTTCCCTTGCTAGGCGCCGAGTTGAAGGGGTTGCCAGAACTTGCGAGTCCGCAACCGGAGGGTAAAATCCAGAACTACTTGCCACCGCCAAAGACAGTGAAGCAGGAGCAGCGGCTTTTGGACTTGCGGCCGGAGCCGGAGCTGAAGAAGAAGCCGAGGCCGAAGCGTGCGTCGTCGGCTGACTTGCTGTCGCACTGACTCCGTCCAGGGTTAGCATAATTTTTTCTACGGCAATGACTTCGCCGACTTTGAATTTCAATTCTTTGACGACGCCGCCCACTGGAGTTGGCACTTCAACAGTTGCTTTGTCAGTCATAACTTCGGCGACGGGTTGATCCGGCTTTACAGAGTCGCCAATTTTTACCAGCCATTTTACCAATTCACCTTCGGTAACGCCTTCGCCCAGTTCTGGAAGCTTTACATCAGTTGCCATGTTGTGTGTTCCCTTCAATTTGAGATGCTTTTAAAGCTTGGTCTTTTTTTTGTCTTTCAATCATGCCCTTCATAAAAAACTCACCCGCACGGTAGGAGCTTCGCACCAAGGGGCCAGATGCCACGTACAGAAAACCCATGCCCTCTGCCGTTTTTTGCCAGAACTGAAATTTTTCTGGAGTGACGTATTCAATCACTGGTAAATGCCTAAGGGTTGGTTGTAAGTATTGACCGAAAGTAACGACGTCGCAATCGATGGCTCGCAAATCACGCAATGTTTGCATTAATTCTTCATCTGTTTCGCCAAGCCCAAGCATCAATGAAGTTTTTGTGAAACGAGTCGGATCGTATTTTTTAACGGTATCAAGAACATGTAAAGATTGTTTATAACCCGCGCGCGGGTCGCGAACACTTTTTTGCAGACGTTCGACCGTTTCGACATTATGGGCAAAAACATCTGGTTTGGACTCGGCCAGAATTTGCACCAATTCGGTATCGCCACGAAAGTCAGGGGTTAGAATTTCAACAATAACATGCTGATCTAGTTTTTTGACGGTGCGAACCGTTCGCGCAAAATGCGAGGATCCCTGATCCGGAAGATCATCGCGATCAACCGAAGTAATTACGACGTATTCCAAACCCATTTGGGCGATGGAATAACCGACTTTTTCAGGCTCGAGGGGATCAAGCACCCCTTTGGGATTTCCGGTTTTAACATGACAGAACTTGCAGCCACGGGTGCAGGTGTCGCCCATAATCATAATTGTTGCAGTTCCACCGCTCCAACATTCCGCCATATTTGGACACTTGGCTTCTTGGCAAACGGTTGCCAGTTTTACATTGCCTAAAAGTTCTTTGATCCGCGCATAATTTTCCCCAGAGGGTGCGCGCACCTTGAGCCATTCGGGCTTACGAAGAGTTGCTTTTTTTCCGACCGTATCTGACATGAATTCTGTTTATGATGAAGCCCGGGTAAAGTCCATCTTTACATGGGTTTACAAGAATTTCTGATGATTTTTTGGCATCATTCTTGAAATTATACTTATCTTGGGTCCGGAATGGCATTCAGATCGCATAAAACGGGGTCTTGGTGATTATTTTTTGGACAGTTGTCAGCCCCAATTGTTTGCTGACAGCAATTGCCAACAAGTTGTTAAGGAGTAGCTTATGAAAAATAGATATGTCGCAGGATTTTTAATCTTGGGTTTTATTGCAAGCTCGATCGCATGCCAAAAAAGCTCAGACAGCAGCAAGCCAGCCGCCGCTCCGCAACCCGTATCCGCGGAAGCTGAAAATATTCCAAAAATGCTTCCGGCCTTGGATGAGGAACTCGACCTACAGAAGAATCAAAAGCTAATTGCGGACAGTTCCCCGGAACAGCATTTGAAGTTAGCCGATCTCATGGCGGGGACTTATGAAGCCGGCAAAATCAGAATTACAATTGAGTCAAAAAAACGAACAGGTAATGATTCGGTAGGCACACCTGCCCTTTCAGCTGCTTCAATCAATCTAATTGGTGTCAAGCTACCACCGCCCGACGCCAAATCTGATTCAGAACGGTCTATTAAGCATGAAGGGAACAGTGACAGCGAAGAATTTGCTGAAATTAAGTTCATGGTTCCAGAAACAATTCAGTTGGGAAAGACGGGCAAACTCAATTATCAATACCACCAGGTCACAGTCCAGCGTCAGCTTGGGAAGCCGGTTTTAGCAGAAATTTCAAAAGCGAAAGACATTCAGTTCGGCAGCATTCAGCCGTCTGTGACGGATCAAAAAATGGGTGTTGGTTTTCTTTTGACGCAAAATTCAGGGGAAACCCAATTGCCATTGGGTGGGGTTGTGATTAGCAAACGCCCTGCAAGCTCCGGAGTTAAGTTGAGTTACGTTTCAAAATTTACTCGCGGTAGCGATGAAATATTTGTCAGCGCGATTTTGACTTTAAAAACAGCAACAAGTGAAGACTCCCGTGCTATAAATCCACGATTGCCGAAAGAGAAAGTCAATGATGAACAGCAGGGTTCGGAAATCGATGTCGACAAATTGCGAATGCTACTTGGCGCAGGCGTTTACATGGGTAGAAATTCCCTAGGCATGAGTTGTTTTGTAAACGTAATGCTGACCAGTAACTATGGCTACAGTTACTATATGAGGGTTGATCCACCGACAACCCGGCAAGCTTTAACCGGCGCCTTTTTTGAAATGGGTGAGTCCTCAAGCTTTCAAGGATCTATTTCTGAAAATGCAGCTACTTTAAAAGTTGAAGGAAGAACTGTGGTTCGAAGTCTATCGCTGAAAAAATTGACCAATGGCGATCTTGAAATCAAGGTAAGCACTGAAAGTTTTGCACGAAATTATGGTCTGGCAAATGCTGATTGCGTGATTCCGCGACATTAAAGAGAGGCCGCAAAGATGAAATTTGAAGTGCCCCTTATTCAAGGAATTTTTTTAAAACGTTATAAAAGATTTTTTGCTGATATTCAGCTTGGGTCCGAGATCGTTATCGCACATGTTGCAAACACCGGTAGTATGAAGTCCTGCAATCAGCCCGGGCAGCCGTGTTTGTTATCTCGAGCGACAAATCCAGAGCGCAAATTGAAATTTTCCCTGGAGGCCATTCAGGCGCCCAGTGAAATTGCCAGTGAAATTTCCGGTGAAGGCAATGCAGCCTCTTGGGTTGGCGTAAACACCGCTTGGCCCAATTATTTGGTTAAGGAAGCATTGGCGAATAAGTCATTTTCCCACTGGAATGCCTTTGATGCTTTCAAGTCAGAAGTAAAACTTAATGCCGAGACTAGAATTGACTTTGTTCTGGAAAATACAAACAAGGGACGCAAACGATATCTTGAAGTTAAAAATGTTAGCTTGGCCCTTGGTGATTTTTTAAACAATAAAGGTATTGCGCAATTTCCAGATTCAGTCACAGAGCGCGGACAAAAGCACCTGCGCGAATTAATTAAAATGGTAAATGATGGACATCAGGCAGAGATCTTCTTCTGCGTGCAAAGATCGGATTGTTCTGTCTTTTCACCGGCCGATGACATTGATCCAGAGTATGGTAAGTTACTGCGCCAGGCCCATCAGGCAGGGGTTTTAGTCACCGCCGCCGTCGTCGATTTTTCACCCACTATGATTGCTTTGACAGGGAAAACCATTCCGATTCACCTTTAGCCGTGTATCATTCTGGAGTACATAATAATATCGGTTCAAATCGGAATTTGTAATTGCATGATTTGAAAAAACAGATAGTTTGGCCTTCTTTATAGGAGGCTTTATGTTGATCGGAATCGCTTTCGGTTTTCTAGCGTGGTTTGTTGTCCGTTATGGGCTGACTTCATTTTTTACGGTTGATCAAAATGAAAGGGCGGTGAAGACCTCGTTTGGCCGTGCGGAAAGGTTTGGCGATCGCACCACGGCAGACGATCCAATGTCGCAGTCTTTGCGGCAAGATGAGCGCGCTCGCTATGTTTTTCCAAAAGTTCGGGTAATTCCGCCCGGAGGACCTTATATAAAAATGCCCTGGGAGCGTATCCATAAAGTAAGTATTGCAACCCAGACTTTGAATATGGCCTACGACCCTGAAAAGCCAGATGCAAATAGTCGTGGCACCCGGTTGGAGGCCGTAACTAAGGATCAGTTGAACACTGGACTTGTTGGCCAGCTTCGCTATCGAGTTTCAGACAAAAATTTGTACGCCTATATTTTTGCGATTAAAAGTCCAATTTCCCACGTGATGGGATACTTTGTATCGGTTTTGCGCGAGCGCATTGCCAACTTTGAAGCGCCACGGGATCCCGGGGTGGTTTCGCCAATCAGCGCTGATGTGGTGGGGGTTTCAATCAATGACTTACGAAAGAATTTGCGCAATTTAAATGAAAACATGGCCCGCGAGTGCAGCTCTTCAGAGGCCCGCTATGGTATTCTTTTGGACGCCTCTTTAATTACAGGTATTGAACCTCCTGATGAAGTTGAGTCAGCTTTGGCCGCCATTAATACGGCCCACAATCAGGTTTCGTCCGATATTAGTTTGGCTCAGGCCAGTGCGGATCAAACGATTGTGCAGTCACGGAAGGCCGTCGAAATTCAAACCCTTAGGGCCCAGGCCGAGGCTGAGCCCCTGGTGCAAATGGCGAATGAACTTGCCGAATTGAAAAAGAGTGGGTCAGGATCTTTGGATATTTATATGAAGAATATTCGGTTGGGAATTTTTAAGCATTCGAAAAGAGTCATTCTTGAGGTGTCAAAATGAGTGAACTAATTAGCGAGATGGGCAACGGTTTTTGGAGTTCAGCAGTCGCTACTTTTATCGGCTGTTTTTTCCTTATTCCAATTTTTTTAGAGATCATCGCAAAGCTAGGATTTTTTGCGATCGTGCATGAGCGATTTGCCCACGTTTACATTCTTTTCGGCAATGTGGAGTTGGTATTAACTGAGCCTGGTTTTCATTTTCTTTGGCCAAAAATTGGTTGGAAGGCTTTGATCATCAACTGGTTTGGCACAAGATACATTGTTGATCAGCGCTTGGATCAACAGTATTTAAGGGGTCTGGCTGTGAACTCAGAAGAGGGCGCACCAATGGGTTTAGGGGTCTGGTACGAAATGTATGTAACCGATCCAGTGGCCTATATCTTTAAAAATGAAAATCCACGGGAATCCTTATCTGCCAACGTCAGCAATTCTACGGTTCGCAGTTTAAGCAATATGCCACTTGGTGAAATGCTGACGGACCGCCACGCAATGAGCTCTGTTGTGCGCGAAGAGGTTTGCCCAGAATCGGATTCCTGGGGATTCCAAGTCGGGTCTGTCTACATTCGAAAGGTACATTTTCGTGATGCAGAAATGATTCATCAAATTGAAAGTAAAGTGGTCAATCGATTGCGCCAAGTGACCTCGGCCATCAAGCAAGATGGGGCGAATCAGGTGAATATTATTACCAGTTCTGCAGAAAAAACAGCAGCAGTCGAGTTTGCCAAAGCAGGAGCTATGCGCCCTAAAATCGTTGGAGAAGCCCTTCGCGAGATCGCAAAAGATTCCCTGGTGGCCTCGGCTTTGTTTGAAATATTAGAGGTGCAAAATATATTGGAATCAAAATCTGAAATTACAGTTATTCCCAAAGGCAACCCAGCCTTGTCTTCATTTATGGCGGCGATGCCGAAGCTTGCAGAGTAAGAAAATCGTGTTAGACACAAAAAAACCCAGCTTTTGCGAAGCTGGGTTTTTTTATTTGTCCGAATGAAAAGACTATTTAGCAGTCGTTCCAAGATGTCGATCAATGATCGATTTGAATTCAGAAAACGGATAAGCACCACGCAGAGAAACTCCGTTGATCAGAAAACCAGGCGTACCGGACATACCGAATTTTTGCGCTTCGGCAGTGTCTTTGCTGACCTGAGCAGCAACTTCGGGGCTGGCTATGTCTTTTTCAACTTTTTTCATGTCAGCGCCTGCTTTTTTAGCCGCCTCTTTCAAGAAAACTTCGCCTTTTTCTCTTAGCTTGTCTTGGCTTTCGAAAACAAGGTCATGAAATTTGTAAGCTTTTTCTGCACCCTGTTTAGCAATGGCTTCGAAATACTTCGCTGCTGGCAGCGCTTTTGGGTGGAAGTCCAAAGGCAAGTGCTTGAAGATCACGCGAACTTGATTTGGGTAAGCCTGTAATACTTCTTTAATTGTTTTGTATCCCTTAGTGCAGTAGGGGCATTCAAAATCAGAATACTCAACAATGGTAACTTTTGCGTCAGCTGGTCCAAGCGACGCTCGGCCACTTTCAAGTTCAGGTTTTAAAGGATTTTTAAATTCTTCGTCTCTTTTTTTGCCTTCATCTTCTTGCGACTTTGCTTGACCCTTCATTTGTGCTTCACGAGCCGCTTTGTTAACGACTTCAATGAATTTTTCTGGATCCTTTTCGATCGCCACAAAAACGATGCTTGGATCTTTTTCGATGGCCTCTTTAATTTGTTTTGCTGTCGGTGCACAGCTCGTAATCATAAAACCAAGTCCCGCAAGTACCATAATTAGTGTTTTCAATTTCATCCTCCTGAAGATGTTTTTATAAAAATGTTAGTTTTAAAGTCCTCTAAGTCTGACATAAGACTTTGGTTCTAGGGAAGAAAATGTAAATACCGCTGTTGGTCGAGGATGATCAGGGGAGTCATCATGTCCGACCCAGCCCTTTGGACAGCTACAAGTTGCAAAGTTATTCCTGATCTGGCGCTAACCCTAATCACAAGAGACAATATCTTTCTAAATAGGAGGCTCTGGTGCGACTGGTTCTATTTGTCTTGGCGTTTTCCTTCGGACTGTCTGCTCAAGCTGGACTTCTTTTCTCGTTCTCTGACCTGATTACTAAGGATCTCGAGCAAATTAATAAGATTGTTCAAAGCAAAATCAAAGAATCCCGGCACGCAAAGGGAAATAAAGTGGTGCCACTGAAAGAGGCTCTTCAAGCTGTCTTTTCTAGGCCAAACACGGACGGCATGATTGAAAAAATTCTTAGCCCACTGCGCGCCGAGCTGGATGATCAGGAATCCTGGGAAAAAGCCCTTAAGGACCTGACGACAGAGTCCTTACAGTGTTTAAAGAATCCGAAGCAATTTAAATCGGCTGCGCAGTTAACCTATTTGATTTTTCTGGATAATATGATCACTGAGCTGTTGCAAAATGCGGCGGAGAACGAGTTTGAGAAAAATCTATTGAAGCAAATTCGCGACGCGGACATCATTGTGAGTAAAGAGGCAGCTAAAGAAAGAACCCTGCGCATGATGAAAAAAGCACCTTCGCCGTCCGAAGTCGCCGAGAAGATATTGTTGGCTCACCAAGAAAAAAAATAGCTGCACAAGTACGCTGAAAGCTGCCCAAAAGGCAGTCCAAAAGGCAGTCCAAAAAACAGTCCAAAAATCAGTCCAGAAATCAGTCCAGAAATCAGTCCAGAAATCAGTCCAGAAATCAGTCCAGAAATCAGTCCAGAAATCAGTCCAGAAAATCAAGATGGTCGCGGCCCAGCTGTGGGCCGCAGGGCTTAGTTCATCGAAATCATCACGTTGGATTGGTTGCGGATTAAGCGTGAATAGATATGGATGTAATTTGTCAGAATGCGATCGGAATAGATTCGTGGTGTCGATTCAGAGGCCAGCAATCGCCGAACATTATGCGATCCCATATTGTAGGCGTTAACGTATCGTGACGGTCGTTTGGTAAAGCTAGTGCGCAGGTAATTCATATAGGCAAGCCCCAGTCGGACGTTATCAACCATGTTGTGCAAGGTTTGCTTTCCATACCACGGAATTCCAGTTTTTTTGGCGATCCAGGCTGCCGTGCGAGGCTTGATTTGCATCAGGCCAATTTCCCCGTGGCGCCCGATTACTTCTGGGTTGAATCGGCTTTCTGTTTTAATCATGGCCAGTACAAAAACCGGGTCCATTTTATAGAACGAGGCCTCAGAGATAATGGCAGCCGCAACTTTCTTGGATTGAGATTTGTAAATGGCTGGCAGCTGACTTTCAAGTTCGGCTTGGATCGCCAAGTTCAGTGAAGAAAGACTTTCGGCCTGCTGGGCCCATGAGCCCTTATAAGCAACTCCAAGCAGTTCTTTGGCGTGGGCCTTGCGGGACTTTTCCTGGATTTTTGGCGTAGGTGGACCCTCCCAGGCTGCAGAAAAGGTAAAGTTTTGATAAAGCAACGCGACGGCAGCAAGGCCGACCAGGGCTAGGTATTTAAGTTGTAATGAGGTCATGGGTCCTCCTCATGATTGCTTCTGCCTATTATACCTAACAACTCTCGTGCCATGTTGTAAGATATTAAAAAGACACAGGTATCATTAAACTACACCTTCCAAGTCGGCTCTGTTTCGTGTTGGCGGTTGAGATGTCAAAAAGCCTCTAGACAGTTGTCCAGATTTTGGACTGCCAAGGTGAAGCGCCTCATTTTGACTCAAGGAATTCCCCCTTAACTCCGAAGAGGAAATAGCGAAGGGGAACATCATGTTTATCCAAGGAAATTTGCAAGTTATCTTTGATGCTTTATATGCCATGGGAGTTATTGATCCTGTTCTAAAAATGGATTGGTCTGAAGTGAACGACGAGATCGTTCGTGACCCGGCAGCATTGGAAGATGCTGTGAATGTGGTGAATAGCTGCAGTGGTGACTACCAGGAATTATTAATGCGCCTGAAAGCATTGGATAAAAAGAGGCTCAGCTTTATTGCCTTGGAGGTGGCCCGTGAATTCGCAGAATTCCAAGACCGTTCGGAACTTCATTAGATTTGTTGTTTTTGCTCTGACTTTTTTTACTCATGTCCATGTCAAAGCTTGGCAGGTGGATATTTCGCGTCGGCAGAAAGAACTTAAGTCTTTGCGACTGCCAGCCAATATAATAGATCAGCCGCAAAAAAAAGACGAAGAACTACTTGGCAACTATTTCCAAGTGACCGAGCCGACCCAAGAGATCGTTATTCTTAATACCGAAAAGGGCTTTGTTCCAGAGGCGATTCGTCTAAAGAAGGGCCAGCCCTATAAAATCTTAGTGGTCAACGTCAACGACAAAGAAAAGAATACCTCATTTATATTGGACGCGTTTTCCGAGCATCACGGGACTTATTTTGGAGCACCAAAAAGTTTTATGATCTCGCCAAAAACCGATGGAATTTTTTCTTTTCAATGTCCTGAAACTGCCAAGCAAGGCCGAATCATCGTCTATAGCGAAAGCGAGCGCAAGCCAGCTTCTGAGTGAAAGGGTGATTGATGTCACAGAATGACGGAGTTTTTAAGCAGGCGATACGTCAGTATCTGGGCCCGGTTGCTGCCTTGCTTGAAGACGATAGTGTTTCAGAAATTTTAATCAATGGGCCAACCGAGATTTTTATTGAAAAAGGCGGAAAGCTTTTCAAGTCAGCCGCGGCATTCCAAGACGAGGACGCTCTGCGCGCAGCCGTGACTTCGATCGCCCAAAGTGTGGGCCGACGAATTGATGAAAACGAACCACGATTGGATGCGCGCTTGCCCGACGGTTCACGAATTGCCGTTGTGATTCCTCCGTGCGCCCGTAATGGGACCACCGTTAGTATTCGCAAATTTACAAAATCCAATGTTAGCTTCAAAGATTACATTAAGATGGGGTCGATCTCGTCTGATGGTGCGCAGTTTTTGGATATCTGCATGTTTCTGGGAAAAAATATTTTAGTTAGTGGCGGCACGGGGTCGGGTAAGACAACACTGCTTTCACTTTTGTGTTCGCGAATACCTCGGGGTCAAAGACTGATTATCATTGAGGACTCTTCAGAGTTAACAATTAATTATGAGCATGTCGTTCGTTTTGAAACCAGAATGGCAAATCAGCAGGGCGAGGGCGAAGTTAACATGAAGGACCTATTGAAGAGTTCCTTACGCTTGCGGCCCGATCGTATAATTGTCGGCGAAGTTCGCTCCAGCGAAGCCCTTGAATTGATCCAAGCAATGAATACCGGCCACAAGGGCTGCATGGGCACGGTGCATGCGAATTCCCCGGAAGATGCAATTGTGCGCCTAGAGGCCCTAGCCCAAGGCGGCGATGCTAAAATTAGTGAAAAGGCCCTTCGTTACCAAGTGGCGTCTGCGGTAGAGTTGATCGTGCAAATTTCAAGATTCCAGGATGGCTCGAGAAGAGTTGCCGCAATATCGGAAGTCCGCGGTCAGAATAGCGACGGTAGTTACATCGTTGTGCCAATTTTTACAATGTCACGATTGCTGCGCAAGACCGACGGAAAATTGGAAGGCCAAATCGAGGCCACCGGTGAAGTCCCCAGCTTTATGAACGAGATCATTGATAATAACTTACCATTTCCGCAAAGCAAATTCGTTAAGACCGCATAGCTCGACCAACTAAGCCCTAAAAGCAATGGCGCAGTGGTTTTTGCTTGTTTTTCTATCTATCCCGAGTTGCAATTTCCCCTCATTGTCTTGCAGGGGGAATCCATGAAAGTGTTCAAACGTTTCATTTTGTTAGCTGGGGTCTTGGCGGTTGCGGGTCTGACAAGTGCCGTATCAACGGTGCGAACAAATCGCGATGGAAAAAAGATGTATCGCTTTATTATTCAAATTCAATCCCAGGTGCCCAGCCAAATGTTGGATAATTTGCGGTGGTTAAAAAATAACGAATACGATATCGCTGGCTATGTCTGGGATCGCGGTCAAATCGAAGTGATTACAGATGATGCCGGATTGCAAAAGCTAAAGGCAAAAAATATAAAGGGTTTTATCAAGGGACAAAAGCAAGTGGGTGTCGAAGTCTCCGGCATCGACTCACGTTACCTGACCTCACAAAAAGTGGAGCAAAAGCTAAGGCAGCTGGCGGCGCAGTATAATCAGCTGACCCGGATTGAGCAGATTGGGACCTCCTTGCAAGGGCGGCCCATTTTAGCAATGCTGATTTCAACAACCCCGAATCCACAAGACCCTAAGTATTTAGAAAAGCCGTCTATCATTTTTGATGGAATGCACCATGCCCGGGAAATTATGACTTCTGAAATTGTGATGGACGTTGCTGAATCCATACTAACGGCTAAGGCGCAAAAGGCTTCGCCAAAAGTCACGGCGATGCTTGATCAATGGAATATCTGGGTTGTTCCAATGTTGAATGTCGATGGCAATAATATTGTGTGGACCCAAGACAGCTATTGGCGAAAAAATGCACGGGCGGAAAGCGGCAGTGCTTTCGGCGTCGATTTAAACCGGAATTATTCTTACCGATGGAGCAATTGTGGTGGGTCCTCCAACTCTAAGGGGGCGCAAGATTATCACGGGGCCAGCGCCAGTAGCGAACCTGAAACCAAAGCCCTATCAAGCCTAGGACAAATGGTGCGGCCGGTGGCTTCGCTTTCTTATCACTCGTATAGTGAGCTTGTATTGTTTCCATATAGCTGCGAGGGCGCCGTCACTGGCGAAAATGAGCTAGTGGCTGGTGTCGCAACCATGATGGCCAAGGCTTTGCCAAGCGATTCTGGTTCCGGCAACTACCGAGCGGGAACGCCGTGGCAGTTACTTTACCCGGTTGACGGCGATTCAATGAGCTACATGTTTTCTGAGTTCGGTTCATTGGCGCTGACCATGGAAGTGAATCAGGAATTTCAACCCGATTACTCTTTGCGCGAACCAACTTTGATTAAACACCGTGCGGCCTGGGCAAAGTTTCTTCAGTTTTCTACAGCGAACTTGCTAAAGCTAACGGTGCTTGACGCCCGCACTGGAAAGTCAGTCGCTGCTCAAATTAAAATTGCGACGATTCAACAAAAGCAGGGCGAAAAGCCATTTCAAACTAACGCAGCGGGAAACTTTTTTAAAGTTTTAAAGACAGGTGCTTACAATGTTCAGGCCGTCACGGCTGATGGTCGAACGGCTAATATTTCTGTTGAAATGTCAGGCACGCCAAAAGTTGTGCAGTTACAAATCCCTTAGCGCCCCTCAATATGGGGACTTAAACATTCACGGGGACATATGTTAGCGACGGATTTTTATTCGCTCTCGTCTTCAAATTTTTATTTTTTTGACGATCGTCACTCTCTTGGCAAAGAGGCCTAATATGGCGAAAAAGAAAAACCCGACAAAAAAACAGGTTCGAAACTTCAGGAAGAAATCGAAACCTTCTCCCATGGCAAACACTTCCCTTCACCTCTGGCGAGCCTGCCCCTATGGTGAGCATCAAGTAATAACCCATCCCGAAGTATTATGAAAAACTTTGAAAAAAGATACGAGGACCTTCGGAAATGTGGAAAAAAGTAGCTCTGCTCGCCATCATCTTCGGAGTCTTTACCCTTAGCTTTCCGCAATCGGCTCTCGCAAGCGAGGCCGATGAGTCCGATTTGTGCTCAAAAGATATCGAAAGAATAGTCGAAAAAAAGGCCGGAGATTATCGCATCAGAATCTCACATGACGGTGCGCAAATATGTCAGCGGCTCGAAATTTTCAGACAAGGTCAAATCGTTTATCGAGAGGAAGGCATCGATAGTCACTATTCTCTTGGAAGCGATTGGGATGGTCACCACAAGCACTTCCTAATGAGTTTAACGGGACATGGCGCCCAACTGGTTGTTTCCAAATGGACCGGAGGAGCGCATTGTTGCAACTCGCTTTTGATTTTTGATGTGAGGGGCGAGTTCAGGAAAATAGATGAGATATATGGAGGCAACTACGACCTGGAAATCGTCGATCTCGACCACGACGGAATACCGGAGATCCGTCTTCTTGATGATTTTCTGGCTTATCTTTTTTCAAGTTTTGCCTATTCTGCGAAAGCAGACGTGGTTTTAAGATATGTGAACAACCATTATTTGGTTGCGCCTGAACTAATGAAGAAACCCGCCCGATTGAAAGCGCTCAACGCGAAAATCCCGCGATGGCGCAAATTGTTGCGAAAACATAGCGATCCGGAATGGCCCCCATCTCCGTTCATTCAAGCAATGACCGACCTGATCTTTACCGGCAATGAGAATCTCGCTTTTAAGCTGGTGGATCAGGTCTGGCCGCCTGACGTTCCCGGTAAAGCTGATTTTTTGAAATCATATCGTACAGCTTTGGTCGATTCGAAATACTATTCTAAATTTGTTGGGCGCTGACTTGGGCGACCTGGCTGCAAGGGCGCGAAGAAGTGGCAGCGAGATCACACAGGCGCCACAGGTCTCTTAAACTCTCGGCGAATCAGTCCTTTACGGTTTCTAATTTAATCCAGAGCGAATAGCTGGTACTGCGACCGCCTTCTGGATTTTTCCGCAGAATTTTTCGTTGAATTAAATCTTCGATATCACGCGAAGCCGTATCTTGAGAGCACTTACCGATCTTCGCCCACTTGGAAGAGGTCAGTTTACCTTCAAAGCCGTCGAGCATTCGATTGATGATTTTTTTCTGTCGATCGTTAAATTTTTTTCCCGCATGTTTTTTCCAGAATAAAGCTTTGGCCAAGACGACAGCCAAATTTTTTTCCGAGCCTTGAATTGCCCGGCCCAGACAATCTAAAAACCACGAAAGCCATTCGGTAATATCGAGATTTCCTTTTTGTGTACGCTCTAAAATTTCATAATAACTTTTACGCTCAGAGCTGATCTGAGAAGACAAGCTGTAAAATCGTTGAGGGGTATTTTCAGAAGCGGTCAACATCATATCGGCAATGGCTCGCGCAACACGCCCATTTCCATCTTCAAAAGGATGAATTGTCACAAAATAAAAATGTGACACGGCGGCCTTCACGACAAGATCATATTCAGACTCTTTGGCGTTGAACCACTTTAAAAAAGACTTCATTTCTGAGTTTAGCCTCTTCGCAACAGGGGCCTCAAAATGAACGTTCTCTTTACCTATCGGCCCTGATACGACTTGCATCGGTCCATGACTATCATCACGCCATGCCGCCACTCTTATTTTGGTCATTCCGCTTCGTCCATTGGGAAAAAGGGCTGCATGCCAACCGAAAAGCCTTTCCTGTGTAAGCGGCTTTCTAAAGTTCTGAGTTGCATCAATCATTAACTCAACGATGCCATCGACATCTCGTGGCACGGGCACTAGGCCCGCCACATCTAAGCCGAGTTTTCTTGCAACAGAAGATCGGACCTGCTCTCGGTTTAAGGTCTCGCCTTCAATCTCACTCGTTTTAACAACTTCTTCGGTCAAAGCTTGAAGTACGGCCTCCTCTTGCAATGCGAACCCTAGGCTCTCCATGCGCCCAATCAGTCGCCCCTGAAGATAGCGAACCGAGGCTAACTTCTCAGTTAACTGAGCTTGATCCCAAGTGAATTGAGGCCAGTTCCTTAGCTCATGAATATATTTTTTTGAGGGCACCATAATCTCCGCATCCTATGCGGAGATTATCGGCGTTATTCTCCGCCGACTCAAGCTCTAATCTCCGCAATATATGCGGAGATTAGGTATCTTATTCTCCGCAACAAGACCTAGCAATGGGAATACACTAGCCTCCTAGACCAGCATTAATGCGACGCATTAACCTAGGGGCCAGTGGCTCAGTTGATATTCTCAAGTCGTTAAATCGGCAATAAAATCTATAACGAAACTAAACCCGTGAAAGATGGGCAAATCTAAGTTATCAATCCGCGGTGCTTTTTAGCTGTAAAATACCGAATTCAGTACTGCTTTTTCTAGAAAAGCAAAGTGAGGACCTAAGCCCTTTGCTTGAGGGCAGCACATTGCCTGAAGAGTTTCTTCGCGATCCCAGCTATTGGATGAACTCACAAGAGCTTGAAGCCTGGCTAGCGACAGCCACTAACCGCTATTCGAAAGGCGGCCAAGAAAATCTTTTAACTTTAGTTGGTCACAGCAATCCTGAACTGCGTGCCTGGGGGGTTTTAGACAGCGTGCTCAGAATGCTTCCCCATCCACAGGAAATTCTCAATCAACCAGAAAGATTTCTATCTTATTTTATTTCGCCAGGGCCGCCCGTTGATAACATTGTCCGCGGAATATCGGGAATCGAGTTTGATGTTCCCGTGATGTCTGAGCAGTATCCGTTAGTGACCTCCTACCTGCGGGCTGCGTTTGAAAGTTTGCCCGTGTTTGTCGGCCAGCATCTTGCTTCCTGCTCTTGGGCAGGTTTGCATTTTAAAATGAATTGGTCCACCGAGCAGGAATCCATTTTCACCGATGTCGATCCGGGAAGGCAAATTTCGCCTGAACTTATGCAGTCGATCGTTCAATCGTTAGAAAAACATCAACAGGAGCTAGAAGAAAAAAATCGCGAGCTTCAGTCTAAAAATGAAAGCCTAGTTAAAGCGGCCAAACAAATTGAAAAACGAATTCAAAATGCACCGGATCTTGAAACTTTTCAGCAAGGTAAACTAAAGGATGTAGATTTTATCGATGCAACCGGCGCCGAGCAAATTCAGCAAAACTTAGCCAGGCTTGGCGATTATATGGTCCGGGCCCAGCAGCTGGTTACTCTGCTGATCGCTCAAGACCGAATGAGCCCTCAGGTTAAAGTGGCAATGAAAAAGGTGGATTGGCCGCGCGTTTTAGACCAATTCCCGGTTCTTGTTTCACAGTCGCGACAGATCTTGCAAAACTGTCAAAACTTAAATGATCTACAAAAACATGAAGGAGAAAAAAATGTCTGAAATTATTGGTGTCACGGCCCGGGAAATTCTTGATAGCCGTGGAACTCCAACGATCGAAGTTGATATCGTCACTGCAAATGGTCATTTGGGTCGTGCGGCTGTTCCCTCAGGGGCCTCGACCGGAGCCCATGAGGCCTGCGAGCTCCGTGACGGCGATAAGAAGCGCTACCAAGGCAAAGGTGTGCAGCTTGCTATTCAAAACGTGAAAGAAAAAATTGCCCCAGAAATTCTTGGTTTAATCGTAACAGACCAAGTCGCGTTAGATCGTTTGCTGATAAATTTAGATGGTACAGAAAATAAAACTTCATTGGGTGCTAATGCAATTTTAGGGGTTTCATTAGCTTGCGCAAAAGCTGGGGCTCTCGAGTCCGGATTGCCGTTGTTTCGCTATGTTGGCGGGTCGCAGGCAAAACGCCTGCCGGTGCCGCTGATGAATGTATTAAATGGTGGTGCCCACGCCAACAATGGATTGGACGTTCAGGAATTTATGATTGTGCCAAATGTTGAAAACTCATTTCGCGAGTCCTTGCGTGCGGGCAGTGAGATTTTTCATACGTTGAAAAAGATTCTTGGCAAAAAAGGCTTGAGCACTGCGGTTGGCGACGAAGGCGGATTTGCGCCGAAATTGTCTTGCAACGAAGATGCACTTGAATTGCTAATGGAAGCCATCGATGAGGCCGGCTACAAGGCGGGGCAAGACATTCGCTTGGCCTTGGATGTGGCTGCAACTGAACTTTTTGATGGCGAAAATTATAAATGGGAAGGCAAGAAAATTGCGCCCACCGAGTTGCTTGCCATCTATAAAAAATGGTCAGAAAAGTATCCAATGATTAGCATCGAGGACGGTTTTTCAGAAGACGATTGGGCCACTTGGAAAAAGTCCACCGAAGTTTTGGGGTCTAAGCTTCAGCTGGTGGGTGATGATTTGTTTGTTACCAATCCAAAACGCTTAGCGCGGGGAATTAAGGAAAATACCGCGAACGCGTTGCTGGTGAAAGTAAATCAAATTGGAACCTTAAGTGAAACAGCAGAAGCAGTTTCATTGGCGCAAAGAAATCGCTATCGAACAGTGATGTCCCATCGCAGTGGCGAAACTGAAGATGCAACGATTGCTGATCTTGCGGTCGGTATGAACTGTCAGCAAATCAAGACCGGCAGTCTTTGTCGCAGTGATCGAACTGCAAAGTACAACCAGCTGCTGCGGATCGAAGAAGCCCTCGGTGGTCTTGGCGAATACTGGGGCGCTGAAGCTTTTCAAAATTGGTAAGTAACCCGCCCGAAGCCTAGTCTAGAGATCCAATTAAACGGTCAAGATTTGTTGGGTCCGGACTAGGCAAGGAATCCCTGTTTTCGTTACTCTGAAGGGGTGACAAACTGGTTCAAGGCGCTACATCAATTTTTATTTCGTCCGTTTCGTGTCTTGGCTATCTGTTTGGTCATTGGGTTTTGTAGTTTACTTTTTAGTGGCAATTTTATTCGACTTTTTCAAGTCCACCGCGACCGCGGATTAATACTTGGTCAAATGATGACTCTTGGTACGCAAATTAGCGGTTTAGAGTATCAGCTAAAAATGGCTAAGGATCCTTCGTATATCGAACGCCAGGCGCTTGATCTGTATGACCTGGTTGACGAGCATGATCTTGTTTTCGTCTTTGCCGACGAATAAGGGGCTCAATCCATAATCCGTAGAGCTTTAGTGTAGATGTTCTTCGTCAGCGGGACGGGCATCCTTGCCCTCAGGCGGCCTTTGGATACGGCATCCTGCCGGGCCGAGCCCGCTCACGAAGAACATCTACACTAAAGCTCCACGGATTATGGATTTTCTAAACTAGAATAATTTATGGCCTCGATAGTGACTTTAGTCTTAGGGATTGAGCTAGCTACCTTTGGCTAGATTTTTTAACTTATGTCTAGTGTTCCGTTAATGTTTTGTTGGTCAGCTGTACTTTCTGAACATTTGCTCCGACCCTAAATAAACATTGATCTGATAAGAAATTTGATCAGATAGGTAACTCAAAATCCTGAGGGTCGAATATGAGTTTGAATGATGAAGAACTAGCTGAGTTTCGCACCGAGGCTAGAGAGTTACTAGAATCAACGGAAGCCAGTCTCTTGGCGCTAGAGAGTGGCGGGGATTTTAAATCCAATTTTGATTCGATATTCAGAGTCTTCCATAACCTCAAGGGGACAAGTGGAATGCTTGGGCTTGTCGAGCTTGGCAAGCTGATGCACCACTTAGAAAACCTATTGAATTCGACCAGTGAAATCCAGGTCGTATCTAAAGAGCAAATCGAAGAATTTCTCAAAGGCGTTGATTCGGCGCGGGTCCTTTTAGGACTATCGACGGATTCAAGTACCGTGGACGCGGGCGAAGCTCAGGCCGAGATCTCAGTGGTTGCTAAAGATCCAGTCGAGCTGACGCCGTCTTTGGGCGATGGCGTTGCTGAATTTCTGACTGAAGGCCAAGAAATATTACAAAGATCGTTTCAAGAACTTGAGAAGATTGAAAAAGAAGGTTTAAGCGATCATGCCGTCGATTCATTGTACCGGGACGTTCATACTTTAAAGGGCGGGGCTTATCTCTTTAAGTTTAAGCAGCTTGGTGACTTAACCCATTCAATCGAAACCGTTTTAGAGGGCCTTCGCCAACATTATGGTGGTTTGACCAAGCCATTGTTGGATTGTCTCTATGACTCCTTGAGCTTAGCTGAAAAATCCATGTTGAAAATTCAAAACAATTCAACTGAGGACTTCACAGATCAAATTGTTCGGGCCATCGACATCCTAAATTTGCTTGCTGAAGAATCAGGTGCTGGCGGAATTTCTTCTTCGCTAGCTACGCCTGTGACCATAGCGCCAGCAGCTGAAAGAGTAGAACCTGTCGTCGTGGCCGCCGCTCCGCCAATTCAACATCCAGCTCAATCGCCAGCTCAACATCCAGCTCAATCGCCAGCTCAATCAATGGCGCCATCCACGGCAGTGCCGCACGCGCCAGCCGAAACGGATAAAGATTCTGCGAACACGATCCGCGTGCCCGTGGTCCTGCTTGATAAGTTGATGACCCTAATGGGCGAGATGGTACTCGTGCGAAATCAAGTTATACAGTATTCGAATCGCACCGATGACCTAGAATTTTTGAATCTAAGCCAAAGACTAAATGTCGTGACTGGAGAAATTCAGGGCGAAATGATGAAAACCCGAATGCAGCCCATTGGCAATGTGCTGACAAAGTTTACCCGGTTAACCCGGGAATTATCTAAAGAACTGGGCAAAAAAATTGAGCTGCGTCTTTCCGGAAGTGAAACCGAGCTCGACAAGACCCTGCTTGAGGCCGTCAAAGATCCTTTAACACATATTGTGCGAAATTCTTGTGACCATGGCATTGAATCCCCTGCAGAACGCAAGGCTGCCGGTAAGTCTGAAGTGGGAAGCATCAGCATCAACTCCTATCATGAGGGTGGTCAGGTGATTATAGAAATCGCCGATGATGGTAAAGGACTACATCGCGATCGCTTGTTAAAAAAAGCCATTGAAAAGGGCATTGTGCTTGCCGAGCGAGCATCAGCTTTGTCCGATCAAGAGATTGTCCACTTAATATTTGCTCCTGGATTTTCAACTGCGCTCAAGGTCACGAATGTTTCAGGCCGCGGAGTCGGTATGGACGTTGTTCGAACAAATATTGAAAAGATTGGTGGCTCGGTTGAAATACAAAGTGAACCCGGCCGCGGAACAACTTTGCGTCTAAAGATACCACTGACATTGGCGATTGTACCAGCCTTGATCGTGCGTTGTGAGAATGACTTTTTTGCAATTCCGCAACTTAAATTGGTCGAGCTCGTGCGGGTTGATCAGAGCTCCTCTGAGAATCGGATCGAGAGAATTCAAGGTCATCCTGTGTTTCGCCTTCGTGGAAATATTTTGCCTCTGATCAATATTCGTAAAGTCTTGTATTCTTCGGATGCAACAGGAGATCAGCCAGATGTCGCAAATATTGTAGTCCTAAAGTCAGATCAATACTGCTTTGGTTTGATCGTTGATGAAATTCAAGACACCGCTGATATCGTAGTTAAGCCCTTGGCCCGTTTTTTAAAGTCCATTGGTGTTTATTCTGGCGCAACAGTTTTGGGCGACGGCGCGATTGCCCTAATTTTGGATGTTGCAGGAATTGTGAAAGAGCATATCTCGACAGTCGGTGGTGGTGGACCAACCCGCCATATTCATGACTCAGATATCAGCAAACAAAGCGTCGAAGATCTTCAGGACTTTCTTTTGCTTAGGGTCGGGGCTGCTGCAAAACACGCTATTCTTTTGGGCTACGTCCATCGCCTAGAGGAGTTTAAAAAGTCTGCCGTCGAGGTTTCAGGTCACCGCCGCCTTGTGCGCTATCGAAATTTAGCTTTGCCCCTGATCTCATTGAATCAAGCCCTCGGACTGGATACCACTGTTAATTCTGCCACTGAAGTTATCTCGGTTGTGGTCATTGAAAAGGGCGGATCCCTTTTCGGTCTTGAGGTCAACGAAATCTTAGACGTGCTGACAACCCCTTCTGTGCTTGATACGACGGTAACGACACCGGGTGGCGTTATCGGAAATCTAATAACTGACGACGAGATCGTGGTCGTTATTGACCCCTACAAACTTATCCAGTCGATGATCGGTTTGGAAGTCAGCACGACCAAGCGTGCATCCAAGAATATTGTGCCACAGAGTCTTGCCAAGCTTCCGGCCGCGCGTTCTTCAAGGCCGGTGCGAAACATTTTATATGTTGAAGATGCTGCCTTCTTTCGGCGCCACGTTTCCAAGGCTTTGCAAAGCGCAGGCTATGTCGTGATCATGGCAAATAATGGGAAAGAGGCCTGCGAGCTTCTTGAAAAATCGGATGCAGATTCGTTTGATCTCATTCTTTCGGATATCGAAATGCCGCAGATGAACGGCATCGAATTTGCGAAAGCCGTTCGCCGCAGTACCCGCTGGGCCCATGTCCCCCTGATTGCATTAAGCACGCGGTCCAATCAACGAATTGTCGAAGAAGGCTATCAGGCGGGCTTTAACGTCTATCTTGAAAAGATGAACGCTGAAGAACTAATTCAAACCATCGTCAGTATGTCAGAAAGAGGTGTTGCATGAGCGAAGCTACAAAGCTGAGCAGCGAACCTGTTTCTCAGGTAAAAAGTATTCGTCAGTTAACTACGTTCTCGCTGGGTGAATACAAATATGGAATTGATGTAATGAAAGTACAAGAGGTCACAAACTCATTGCCTATGACAAAAGTCCCCATTGCCCCCAACTATGTGCGCGGCCTAATTAATCTGCGCGGCCAGATTGCCACAGCCATTGGGCTGCGTGAGCTTTTTGGCTTAGGTCAATCTCAGCCTGATACCACGCGCATGACGGTTATTTGCAAAATTGATGGTGCCTTGCTTTCACTGTTGGTGGATTCCATTGGTGACGTCATCGAAATTCCAGATGTCGACTACGAACCCGTTCCTGACACAGTTCAAGGACAGATCAGAAAGTTTATGAGCGGCGTCTACAAAACAAAAGAAGCGATCCTAAGTATTATTGATTTAGATAAACTGAACGAAGAACTCAACCGAACAAGTGAAGCTTAATTTTAAAAGTAAACAATTAACCTTAATTAGTTTTAGGAGAACAACATGAATATGGTAGCTCGAAAAACCAGGGAAGCAATCGAAAAACCAGAAGGTGGAAACCTGGAGCTTGTCGGCGATGACAATTCAGCTGAGCTGATAACTGCGATTCACCGCTCTCAGGCGGTGATTGAATTTGCACTGGATGGAACCATTTCGACAGCCAATGAAAATTTTTTAAAGACGACAGGCTACACGCTGGACGACGTCCGGGGTAAGCACCACTCGATGTTCTGCGATCCAGAGTATGTAGCGACGCCAGAATACAAAGCCTTTTGGCAAGAACTGAACCAAGGGCATTTCGTAGCCGGTGAATTTAAAAGATTTGGCCGAGCTCACAAGGAAATCTGGCTTTTGGCGTCATACAATCCAATCATGAACGAAAAGGGTCAACCCTATAAAGTCGTGAAATTTGCAACCGACATTACACAGTCCAAGGTAGAGCTTAAAGTTCGAACTGACATCATGAACCTGACAAGCATTGTCTCTGAGTCCGATCTCAAGGGTAATATTCTAAATGTAAATGACAAATTCATGGAGGTCTCCCAATACAGTCTTAACGAGTTGATTGGAAAACCACACAATACCACCCGCCATCCTGATATGCCAAAAGAGGTCTTTAAAACTTTGTGGTCGACCATAGGTCATGGCCAAATTTTTCGAGGCATGGTAAAAAATAGAAAAAAGGATGGTACGCCCTATTATGTTGATGCGGTAATCGCGCCGATCATGGGCGAGAATGGCAAACCTAAAAAATACTTAGGTGTGCGCTATGATATTACAGAGGCTGAAATTGAAAGGCAAAATCAACGGGGTCTTTTTGATGCTATCGACGCCGCCTACGCCTATATCGAATTTGATACCAACGGAAACATTCTTAAATTCAACAAAAATTTTAGCGCAACTATGGGTTATTCTCCAGAAGAAGCGGCGGGCAAGCATCATCGAACTTTCGTCGATCCTGCCTATGCGGTTTCCCTGGCCTATTCGCAATTTTGGACGGACCTCAAGGCAGGGAAAAGTCAAAATGATATATTCAAGCGCTTTACCAAGGATGGCCGTGAAGTTTGGTTGCAAGCTGTTTATGCGCCAGTAAAAGATGAAATGGGACGCGTGCAAAAGATTGTCAAAATTGCAACTGATGTGACAAAAGAAAAAGTTCTGGCCGCAGACAATGCTGGAAAAATTGCAGCGATCGATCGTTCTCAAGCAGTAATCGAGTTCAATTTAGATGGTACGGTGATGATTGCAAACGACAATTTCCTAAAAACCCTTGGCTACGACATGTCGGAAATTAAGGGCAAACACCATCGTCTTTTTTGCGATCCAGAATATGTAAATACAAATGCCTACCGCACCCTTTGGGAAAAATTAAATCGCGGCGAACTCGATGCGGGCGAATATAAGCGTTTTGGTAAAGGTGGAAAAGAAGTTTGGATCAATGCCTCTTACAATCCGATTTTCGACATCAATGGCAAACCCTACAAAGTAGTCAAGTACGCCACTGATATTACCAAAGTAAAAAACATGATTCATTCTGTCGAAGAGACCGCCAGGATTTTATCTTCGTCTTCCCAAGAATTGACGACAACCGCTACTGAAATGTCAAATACCGCAAGTCAAACTAGTAAAGAATCTGTGGTTGCAGCAGCTGCTGCAGAAGAAGTTGCAGCGGGCGTACAAACCGTCGCAACCAATATCGAAGAAATGGTCGCTTCAATTAAAGAAATCTCGCGTTCGACCACAGAGTCTTCCGAAATGGCAAAAACAACTCTACTGCGAGCGCAAGAAACGAACAAGTCAATCACTCAGCTAGGGGTCAGTAGTCAAGAGATCGGCGATGTGATTAAGGTGATTAGTTCGATTGCACAACAAACAAATCTTTTGGCTTTGAATGCAACGATTGAGGCCGCACGTGCCGGGGATGCCGGTCGGGGCTTTGCAGTTGTGGCGAATGAAGTCAAAGAGCTTGCAAAGCAAACCGCAAAAGCAACCCATGAAATTACCAACAAGATTGGCGCAATTCAAAAGGATACGCAAAACGCCGTTGATGCCATTGGGGGAATTTCTCAGGCCGTTGAGAAGTTGAACTCAATTTCCGGGGTGATAGCCGCTTCCGTCGAGGAACAAACCGCGACGACCAATGAAGTTTCTCGGGTTGTTGTCGAGTCCAAAAAGGGTGTTGAAGCGATTGCTGCAACAATTAAGGCTGTATCTCAAGCGTCTGCTAATAGCACTGCAGCGTCTGAGCAAACCTTGGCCGCCAGCAAAGATCTTGCGAAATTAGCAGTAAAGCTGAACTCGCTGGTAACAAGCCAGTAAGTGAGCCAGCAAACGAGCCAGCTGAACCAGTAGTTCAGCCGGCCCATGAACTTAGGATTGATGGAGATATGGATTGGAAAAGATTCGGGTATTGGTTGTAGATGATTCGGTGGTATTTCGCTCGCAGCTTCGGTCGGCACTGGAAGGTGTTGACTGGATTGATCTAGTTGGCGTGGCCTCGAACGGACGTCTTGCCATAGAAAAATTAAAATCCGTTGAAGTGGACTTGGTTACTTTGGATTTGGAAATGCCGGAAATGAACGGCATTGAAACTCTAAAAGAAATTCGGCGGTTGGGACTAAAGACAAAGGTCATTGTTTTTTCATCGCTTTCAAAAAAGGGCGCACAGATTACCTTAGACGCATTGGAACTCGGGGCAATTGATTTTGTCACAAAGCCAGACGGAAGCTTGCTTGTCACTGAGTCATTGGCAAGCCCAGCGATCTTACTACGTGAACTTTTGGCACCCAAAATCAAAGAGCTTTTTAAAGTCCCTGAGGTCGTGAAGCCTCGTCCCGTTCAAAGTTCATCCTTTTCGTTTCGTGATTTTAAGCCGAAGGTCATTGTCATAGGCTGCTCAACCGGGGGACCGACGGCGCTTGAAAAAATATTTTCGGGTCTACGCGGTCCATTTTCTTGTCCTGTTTTAATTGTTCAGCATATGCCACCAATCTTTACTGCAAGTCTGGCTACCCGAATTGGAAACCTGTGTGGAGTCCCAGCAGCCGAGGGAGAAGACGGCGAACCGATCTGTGAAAATAGAATCTATATGGCGCCTGGTGGTTATCATATGCAAATAGCTAAAGGCCTTCGAATTAAATTAAATCAAAACGAACAAGAAAATTCTGTTCGCCCAGCAGTGGATCCACTTTTTCGAACCGCTGCAATTGAATATCCAACTGGTTGCCTTGGCATAATTCTTACAGGCATGGGCCGTGATGGTCTTGCTGGTTGTCTAGCTTTGCGGGCGGCAAAGCATCCGGTCATCATTCAGAATCGCGAATCTTGCGTGGTTTTTGGTATGCCTGGGGCGGTCTATGAAGCTTCAGCCTATGATTCAATTCAGGACTTAGAGCAAATTACTCAGACTTTGCAGAATAGTTTGCGCTATGAGCAAAGTCAGAAACAAAGTGTGGGATGAATAGTAAAGAAATTCTTACGTATTTTTCAAAGTGGATTGAATCTGAAACTGGAATCATTTATCAGGAACATAATCTTTACCAGCTTCAGGATCGACTGGATCAGCTTGTTCGTCATTTCAAATTAGAGTCCCCTATCGACCTGTGGAAAAAGGTTGAAGCAGGCGGTGGCTCAGAGTTTCGCACCAAGTTGATCGATATTTCAACGAACAACGAGACCTCATTCTTCCGCGATGCCAAATTTTTCGAATGTCTTGAACGGACCGTTCTGCCCGGTCTAGTCAAAGATTGCGGGGGTCTTGCAAATATTAAAATATGGTCCGTCGCAAGCTCGTCGGGCCAAGAGCCCTATAGTTTGGCCATGCTATTAGTCGAATTAGGAAAAAAGATCAATCAGCTGCCGCCAAAAATAATGGCGACCGATATCTCTGAGGGAATTCTAGCGAAGGCCACAGCTGGAATCTATAGCGAAATAGAAATGGGCCGGGGCCTGTCCGAGGAAAGAAGAAAAAACTATTTCAAACCAGACAATTCAAACACCTGGTTATTGAACGCGGATATGCGAGCATTGGTGAATTTAAAAAAACTTAATTTGATTTCGCAAAATTCACTGCCGGGACCGTTCGATCTTATTTTGTGTCGTAATGTTTTAATCTATCAAAAGGTAGAAGCAAAAGTTCAAATTATCAATCGTCTGAGTGGGTGCTTGCGTCCGGAAGGTATTTTTCTAATGGGCTCAGGAGAAAGTATGATCGGTCTATCCAATGAATTTCGACAAGTTTTGACCGATGGAGTCGCGATATATAGTCGCAAAGAAACAGAGAAAAAGAGCGCTTAATTTTGGCAGATAAAGGGGCATACCCATGGTAAAGAAAATTCTGATCGTCGAAGATGAAGTTGATTTGTTAGCTATTTTAGAAATTCATTTTAAAAATGCCGGCTGGCAGACGCAGACTGCTGCAAACGGAAGAATCGCTTTGCAGCAAATTGAGCATTCACGTCCAGATGTTATTTTGTCAGATATCAATATGCCTGAGCTGGACGGCATGCAACTTCTGCAGGAATTGGATCGAACGGGTTCAGAAATCCCCTTGGTTTTTATAACGGGTTTTCGTAGTTTGGAAAAAATGAAAATGGCTTGGAGATTTTGTGCGTTTGACTTTTTGGACAAACCAACAAACACCAAGAATATGCTTCAGGTCATGGAAAATGCATATCACTACGGAAAAGAATATGTCCAGTCCGCTCGGAAACGATTCTATCGGCTAAGAAAAGTATCTTAGTTTTCTTTTGGGTTTTCTTTTGGGTCGTCTTTTGGGTGTTCTTGAGAGTTTTTGAAATAGAATGTTAGGGGGACATCTTGGGGATCGCTTCTAAAAAAATATGGTTACCGATTTCACAGGACCCTCGGTAGTGAAGCCGACTGCTGTTCAAACGGGAACCGAAACCGCTACGAAGCAACATGAGTTTTTGCAAGGAACTATTGATTCTTTGCCTGCAATGATTTCGCATTGGGACCCTGACCTGAAGAACATGAGCACCAATAGGCTGTGTGCTAACTTTTTTGGCAAGACACCTGAGCAGATGAATGGAACCAATTTTCGAGACCTATTGGCGTCAAGTTTTGTCCTTGCTCAAGCACAGATTGAAAAAGCTTTGAACGGCGAATCGACCGTCTTTGAATGTCAAGTACAAGCTGCCGGGGGCCTCACGCGAAGACTTCGCTTTAATTTGCAGCCAAAGATAGAAGTCGATCAGATCTTTGGTTTTTTTGCAGTGGCTGTGGATATTACGGAACAACATGAGTCTGCATTTCGCTTTCAGCAAATCGCGAATGTTATCGACGAAGTATTCTGGATGACAGATTTGGATAGAGAAAGAATTGTATACATTAGCCCAGGTTATGAGAAGATTTGGGGCCTAACTTGCGAAAGTCTTTATCGAGACCCGCGTTCCTTTCTCGCAGCAATTCATCCCGAAGACAGAGACCGCGTAGTCAAGGCCTTCGCCATGCAAGCGGATGGCACCTACAATGAACTTTACCGAATTATTCGCAGTGATGGGGCCGTGCGCTGGATTCATGACCGCTCGTTTTCGCCGCTTGACCTAGGCGAGGGAGGGCGCCGAGTGGTTGGCGTAGCAAAGGATATTACTGAAAATAGACAAGTAGCTATGGATCTGCAGCAAGAACAAAATAAGATGAAAGCTGCCTTTGAAAATGTCGATATGGGAATTGTATTGGTTTCTGGTTCAGGTGATTTCACGTCAATGAATCGCGCGGCGCTAAGTTGTTATGATTTTCAGTCTGAAAGCCAATGCACACTTTCTGCCGGTGAAATAGCGAAAAACTTTGAGCTGCGAAATTTCGATGGCCAGCTGATTCCCTTCTCAGAATGGCCACTGCAGCGTGCTGTTCGCGGTGACTATGTTCGTAATTTTGAAGCACTGATTGTTAACAGAAAGACAAATCGAGAATGGATTGGGCGCCTAGCCTACTCCCCGGTCAAAGACGAAGCCGGTCAAGTCAGTCTAATTATTCTGACTGTTTTAGATATTACGGTAGAAAAAATTGCTGAAAGAAATGTCGTTCATAGCTCGAAATTGGCGACTCTTGGTGAAATGTCTGCAGAAATAGCACATGAAATCAGTAATCCACTGGCAATTATTTCTTCGTCTTTGACTCTATTAGAGTGCGCGCGAAATCAACCCGATGTTTTCGGGTCCAGATTAATAGTTGCCCAAAAAGCCATTGAGCGCATCGTAAAAATTATCAAAGGCCTTGGTCGATTCTCAAGATCAAGTGAGACCTCAGAATTTGAAGCAAAAAAAATTGCTTTGCTGGTGCAGGAATCAGCAACTCTGTCCGAGGCAAAATTTAAAGTTAATTCCACACGATTGGAATTGGACCTGCGCAGTGATGCCGCGGTCATCTGCAAAGAGGTTGAGATCGAACAAGTACTTATTAATCTATTATCAAACGCTATCGATTCCGTGGCCCAGCAGGCTGAACGGTGGGTAAAGATATCCATATTCGAAGACGGTGATGACGTCCTTGTTCAAGTCACGGACTCAGGCGAGGGTGTTACAAAAGAGAACGAGAATCGCATTTTTCAGTCATTCTTTACCACTAAACCAATTGGCAAGGGCACAGGGATTGGACTATCTATTTGTCGATCCATTCTAAAACGCAACCATGCCACGATCGTTCTGAATCAAAACGTTAATCGCACCTGCTTCGAGCTTCGCTTCCCAATCTTTAGGCCGGGTCAAGTCAGGACACGCTAGTTCAAGTCAGGACACGCTAGTTCAAGTTGCCAATTTAGTTAGCTTAGATTGGCTCAGCCATTTCAAAACTTCCTGGATTAAATCCGCATTTTCGACAGGCTTTTCGAATACTTTCAAGATATTTAATCGAGTGATTCCCGGGGCGTTTCTGAAGCGGCAAGTCCGTGGCTCGATTTGAACCATTGGCGGCTTTCATCAACCAACGAGACCAAACTGATAGGCGTGTCGCGAATCTGCGAGGCAATAAGAGTGATATCATTAAAATCTTTTTCTGGAAGCGTATGTAAAATTTCCAGCCGCGCGCGCGGCCAAACGCAATTTTTCTTTCTCATGTATCGGGGCTGATTTCATATTCTTTAATTGTGAATTTGAGGGTCCTTGTTTGCTACTGGTTCAATGACTAGTTTCAATCTTGGTAAAGCAGATAGTTGAATTTATGTCGCTAAGCAGTCATTTTTTAAGCCACATCAGCCACCCGTATTTTACGTTCACAGCCATAGGTCCTGGGCTGTCTAATCTTTACAAGCTATTAATATAACTGGGATTTTTTTCATTTTTTGCTAATTATAATTTGGAGCAAATGCTCTAATTCTTGACACTTCTTTTGCGGCAAGCCAGAATCACACCTTACTTACCGAGAGGACCCTCTATGAATTGGGACAGTGATAAAATTAAATCTTTACGGCTTCGTTTGGGCTGGAGCCCCTCTGATTTGGCTAGACGATTAAATTGTGAGTCCTGCATTGTTGCCGGTTGGGAAAAGGGCAGTGAGCCTTTGGAAGCTGTGTTTTCTCAAGAGCTAGATATTCTGCTAAAACAGGCAGATTCCACCGCTGACGAAGTTACAGGTCAGGCCTTGGCCGAAGTTTTTTTGGAAGAGTCTGAATTGCAACAATGTGAACTGAAGACAGTTACTGACCGCTTTCTTGGCAATTAATTCGTTCATTGCTCACCCCGTCTTTTAATGACTGATCTGGTCCATCAAGATACATCTTTTCAACTATGAAAAAGATGTATCTTGTCGACGCCAGTTCCCTATTCTTTCGTGCCTACTATGCTATACGCCCCTTAAGCTCGCCTTCAGGGCTTCCCACCAATGCTATCTACGGATTTTTGAGTATGATTTTGAAATTGATCAAAGACGAAAAACCAGATTTTTTAATTTTTTGTTATGACCGAAAAGAGCCTTCCTTTCGTAAGGATATCTACCCGGAATACAAAGCCAATAGATCACAAATGCCCGAGGACTTGATTCCGCAGATTCCCTATATCAAAAAACTTGCAGAGGTATTAGGTATTCCCGGAATTGAAATGCTTGGCTACGAGGCAGATGACTTGATTGGGACTTTGGCACGTTATGGTTCTGCGCAAAAAATGCAGGTTTTAATTGTCAGCGGTGACAAAGATTTTGCGCAGATCGTAAACGCGGGAGTTAGCCTTTACGATACAATGAAAGACGTCAAATACGGCCCAAAAGAAGTTAAAGAAAAATGGGGGGTAGGACCCGAGCAATTTATTGATTATTTGGCCTTGGTTGGGGATGCCTCAGACAATATTCCAGGTGTAAGTGGAATTGGCCCAAAGGGCGCCGTCAAACTTCTAGAAGAGTTTGGATCATTGGAGATGATTTACGATGGTTTAGAAAAAATTAAGAGTGATTCTTTACGTGAAAAAATTCGTAGCGGAAAGGACAAGGCCTTTCTTTCCCGCAAGCTGGTTAAAATTGTAACTGATATCTCGATTTCAACGGACTTAGAAAGCTACCGTATGCGTGGCTTTCATAAGCCAGAGTTACATGCTTTACTGCAGGAGCTTGATTTTAAATCGATAGAAAAAATGGTCGATACTCTTGACTTACATATAAACCAAAATAATTCCTCGTCAAATCCAAATCCAAATCCAAATCCAAATCCAAATCCAAATCCAAATCCAAATCTGTCTGCTGCTTCTGCGGTAGAAAATTTGACAAATCTTCCGCCGTTGCTTGCCACAGATTTAATCCCAGCAAGTTCACAATTCCCTTTGCAGCTTCGCGAGGTTTCAGTCGCTGACCTCGAGTTATATTTGCGTCCCGGCGACGAGATTTGGGGGATTCTTTCAGATCGAGGTCTATTCTTAGAAAAAAGTGGAGTTGTATTTGCTATTAGTGGCGACCCCCAAATGTTGGGGCCCTTGACGGATCGTTTACAAATAAAGTGGAAGGGTTTTGACTTGAAAGCTCTGTGGCATTTTATTGGCGCAAGGTCTCCGGTTATTCTTTGGGACTCGATGCTTGCGGCCTATGTTTTGAAACCCGGTGAGTCCATGGATTTTGAGCGAGTTTTAGCTCAAGTCACCGGACAACCCCCGATGGAATTGCCGTCGCCTGAAGATATCATTCGTTCTCATCTGCAGCTTGAGCAAGAGTTGCTCAAACGAGTTAAAAATGTTGCAAGTGAAAAAATACTATTCGAGTTGGATTTTCCGCTGGCGCCGGTTCTTCTAAAGATGGAGCAAAACGGAATACGCTTGGATAGAAACTTGCTTCTGATACAAGGCAAAGAATTGGCAATTGAACTGCAAAGTATCGAAATGGAAATCCATACTTTGGCCGGAGAAGTTTTCAATATAGCAAGCCCCAAGCAGCTGTCGCAGATTCTTTTTGAAAAACTCAAGCTTCCGACTGGTAAAAAAACAAAAACTGGTTTCTCCACAGATAACGAAGTTTTGGAAAATCTTAAAACGCAGAACGTGATTGTCGATCGAGTGTTAGCTTTTCGTGAACTTTCAAAGTTAAAGTCGACCTATGTTGATGCTTTACCATTGATGGTAAAGGAGGACGGCCGTATTCACTCGCATTTCAATCAAGCACAAACGACCACGGGTCGACTGTCTTCAACCGATCCCAACCTTCAGAATATTCCAATTCGTACGTCCCGAGGGGCGCGGGTAAGAAAGGCTTTTATCGCTGCCCAGGGAAAAACTCTACTTTCCGTCGACTACAGCCAAATTGAACTTCGTATTTTGGCCCATTTCTCAAGTGATCCGGGACTGATTCATGCCTTTGAATCTGAATTGGATATTCACTCAGCAACTGCCAGTGAAGTATTTTCGGTGGATGTAAAGGACGTCACCCCTGAGATGCGAAGGGCGGCGAAGGCTGTAAACTTTGGTATTGCTTACGGCCAGGGTGCTTTCGGTTTGGCTGCGAATTTGGGAATTCCACGGGCCGAGGCCGCGGACATTATCAAACGCTATTTTATAAAATTTGCCGGGGTCAAAGCTTACATCGAAGACACGATTCAATCTGCCAAAGCAAAGGGTTATGTTGAAACTTTAATGGGCCGCCGTCGCTATATGGACGAGCTATTATCTAAAAATGTTGCCGTGCAAAAGTTTGGGGAAAGAGCCGCCATAAACGCTCCGATCCAGGGAACAGCTTCAGATATTGTTAAAAAAGCCATGCTTGAAGTGGCAGAGCAAATTCCTTTGGCCCTGCTACTGCAAGTTCACGATGAATTGGTTTTTGAAGGCACTGCCGAGGCAGTTCATGAAGCCAAAGAGAAAATTATTTCGATCATGGAGAACGTAACTAGCCTGCGAGTTCCCTTGCGGGTGAATGCATTTGTAGGCCTTAATTGGGACGAGGCACATTAGACTTTCAAGCATAATTACCAAACTGCAGATTGCTATTCGGACTCCCAGCCTACGACGCGGCCCCCTTCGAAATAGACAATCTTCTTTTCTTGCTTGTAGCCTTCCGGAGTTGAGACATAGCGTCGATAACGCCAGCGTTCGTTTTTGAAACTTGGATTGCCAGAAACATCAATGGCCTCGGGTTCCCCCCAGGCTTTGCGTACCAAGTTATTTGGCATGCCAACCGCGACATCTTGGGATTCAACTATTTCTGAGTACTGCGATTGAATACTTTGACTTCGTGAAGCCAGTTTTTTTTCTGCTAACCATTTTTGCCGGTCTTCATAGCCAACAACTTCTAAAAATTCAGTTCTCTCGGATTCGTCATGAAAAAGAGGCAGCGCCCGCGAATACTGGTCTAGATCTTTTCGACTGATTAGACCATTTTCAAGCTGTTTGAGTCGGCTTTTAAGCGAGTAATCGATAGGCTTGTCATCAGCGAAATTGCGACTTTGAACAAGCGAGCTTCGCTTTGTTAATTTCGAGCCAGTTCGGTTGGAACTCGAGTAGCCTGACTGGTTTGAGCGTTCCAAGCTTGCGCAACTACACATTGCCAATAAACTGAAAATTTTAAGTAGTTTTTGAAGCATCCTGGCCCCCTTTTCGTGCTGACAGGAACTTATCGTCTCATTTTAGAATAAACTTGAAGGTCTGCGTTTCCATTTCTAGAATGAGTGAATCAAAGCCCGCATTGATAGTGGGTAACTCGACTTATGGCGAGCGTTAGGGCAAAACTTTTTGATGCTGCACCGGAGGCAAGAGTTGGCACAAAATCCTGGATCTTCAGAAAAAAGTGAAAGAGTCATAGAAATTGACGTGTCGCCGGAGCTTTCTCTAGAAGATATTGACGAGGCCCTTGCTGAAGAAGATCCCGATTTTTTGGCAAAGATCGGTGAAATTGCCGCTGATAAAACGTTGACCATGGCGGAATTGATTTTAAATGATGACCAGCAAGCTTTAGATGATGAAAAGGCGCGCTGGTCGCGTTTGGGAAAAGTAGGTCGAACTCTTTCTCAGGTGATTCCATTTCTGCCAATTTTGACTTTGAAAATTCGTAAGACCGGCCGCGTGGCTTCTGATCGTTTGACGGCTGGAAAAATTCACCTTGCCAATTTCGTTTATTACATCAGAACGGTGGGCTTCGCTAAGGCAAAAGCTCAGCTTGTGGAATTTCGAGTTTCGACTCAAGAGGGCGTCGGCTCTTGGCAGAAGTTTATTGGTCGTCTGCCGCTCTGGCGCAAGCTTCTTTTTCTGACGACCATTTTACTCACAGTATTTACCGCCCTATTTGTTTACCGCGTTTCAACCAAGGGGATTGTATTACAAGGTGAAGAGCTTTTTATTACCTCGCTGGAGACCGTAGCCGACAAAGTTTATGATTATGACCCCGTAACCGAAAGTGAACCTTTTTATGAAAATCTGAAAGGGGAATCCAATCTGCTATTGATTCAGAAAATGGTTGTAAACATAAAGAAATCTAAAAACTCTGGACCGGGCCCGATGGCAGCTTTTGAATTCTATATTGAAGGCTACGCTCCCGAAGCCATCATTGAGTTCAAAGATCGCGAAGTTGAATTTCGTGATCTGGTCCAACGTTCAATCGAAGAATTTACCTTTGATCAGCTGGAGTCAGGTGAGGGCAAGCGTGAGTTATGTTTGCGCTTGCAGAAGGTAATTAACTCAAAATTGTCGACCGCGCAGTTGAAAAAAGTCTTCATAAAAACGGCCATCATTAAGCCTTAGAACCTCATGCCACTGCTTCATCTTTATCGGACCTTCATCTTTTGAGGATCACCCAAAGCTATATTTTAGCGATTAGCCAAAGTTGTCCTTTTACGATTAGCCAAAGCTGATTCTTAACTTTGGCCCTCCCGCAATTTCGCTGGCTATTAAATATGACTTTTGTTTAAAACGAATTTGGTAAATATCTGCGGGCATCAATATTATAAAATTTGAGCCGATCGTGCAGTGTTGATTTTGGCATTCCTAAATCAACAGCAGTTCGTTTTTGGTTGCCATGATTGGCGGCAAGCCGCTTCATGATCATCTGCTTTTCAATTTCTTTGATAACTGGAAGGTGGCCGGCAGAAACATTGTCAACCGGGGCTGCCATTCCTGCGCAAAGTGCCATTGCCCCGTGATCTAATATTTTTTCAATGTGTGTCTCTTCGATGCGGGTTCTTGGAAAAAGGGCTGAGGCTCTGGAAACTGTATTCTTCAGCTCGCGAATATTTCCCGGCCAGCCATGCTTTTTTAAACGAAGGATGGCCGGAATTGAGAAGCGAACTTTAAGCTGCTTGGCAAAAGTCATCAGCAGATCTTCGAAATCTTCCATACGGTTCGCCAGAGAAGGGGGCGTTACCGTGACCACATTCAGACGAAAATAAAGATCTGCGCGAAATTCACCACTTTGAATTTTTTGGTGCAGATTTTGATGAGTTGCTGCGACCACGCGCAAATCTGTTTTAACCATATAGTCGGCGCCGACGGGTCGAATTTCATTATTTTCTAAAGCGCGCAAGAGTTTGGCTTGCAAACCATAAGGAAGGTCGCCAATTTCATCCAGAAATAGCGTTCCGCCACGTGCCGCTTCAAAAGCGCCTTTGCGGTCGGAGATCGCTCCGGTAAAAGAGCCGCGGATGTGGCCAAACAGTTCACTTTCGATCAGGGTCTCTGATAGGGCGCTGCAATTGACACTGACAAAGGCCCGCTGATCTCGGTTTGAGTGCTTATGTAGGGCGTCGGCAATGATTTCTTTGCCAGTTCCTGATGGGCCCAGAATTAGAACCGGAAATTGGGTTTGCGCAATATTGCCCAGGGTTTGCAGTTGCGCATTCCAGAATTCATTTTTGCTGCGTAACCCAACACCGGTTGTTTCTAAAATTTCTTGGTAGGAAAATAGAAACTCATGCTCTGCTATTTGAATGATGTCGCCTTCTTGTAGAATGGCCTCTAATATGGGTTTCCCATTGACCAGAACTCCAACTTTCGAGCGCAAATCCCTAAGGTAGAAGTGGGCCCCCTTGTTTTCGATTCTTGCTGCCCGCGCATCGACCCTGATATCATCAATTCGAACCGCGCAGCCTTCATCAGAGCCTAAAACTATCAAGTTGCCGATGAGGGTGCTTTGTTTAGGATCAATGCCTGCGTGTAAATAACCTTGCCGATTTTCCATATTAAATTTCCCCTTTTTACAATTGGTTGAAAGCATCGTCATTTCAATAGACGGGCCACCGTCAGGGCGTGAGTGGATCGGTTTTAATCACAGCTGGCGCCACTTTCGTCCTGGAGCAGGGATTTTTAGTCTAGGATTCTGGATACGAAGTCCTTGCTGAAGCAAAGGGGACGCATCGTCATGTCGATTCTTACTCTAAAATCTGGGCATTTGCTATTTTCTGGGCTAATAGACAAGCCCATGTCAGCCCAAGTAAAATATATAAGAAGTGCAGTTCTACCAAAAGATTATCCGAATACGGACCGACCCGAAATCGCCCTTGCCGGGCGCTCCAATGCCGGAAAATCATCATTTTTAAACGCCATTGCCAATGCAAAGGTCGCCCACGTCAGCCAGGCCCCTGGAAAAACGCGTCTGCTGAACTTCTTTGATTTTGGCAAGCACTACCGAATTGTTGATATGCCTGGTTATGGCTATGCTTCGCGATCCGGGGACGAAATTGTTCAATGGACAGAGATGGTTGAAACCTACGTCACAACTCGGGAAACATTGGCCGGCATGGTTCTTTTAATGGATATTCGCAGGAAATGGTCGGCAGAAGAAGAAATGTTAAAAAAGTTTACCGAAACATCCGGCATTCCTATGGCGGTGCTGCTGACAAAGATCGACAAATGCACCAAAGCGGAAGTGAATAAGTTTGCTGCTGGAATTCGCAAAAGCTCGGCATTGACCAATGTGTTCCCAATTTCTTCGACGACTAAAGTTGGCGTCGATGCTGTCGAAGATTTTATTTACGAAGCTTGGATCAAAGAAGGATTGCAATCATGAACGGGGTCGTCGGCGTCATTCCGGCCCGCTATGCTTCAACACGTTTTCCGGGTAAGCCTCTGGCTTTGATCTGTGGACGACCGATGCTTTCTTGGGTCATTGAAGGAGCAAAGAAATCAAAGCTTTTGACGAGCTTAGCTGTCGCAACGGATGACGAACGAATTGCAAAAGTGGCCGCGGCAGCCGGAGTTCAAGTTATGATGACAAGTCATGATTGTCCTTCAGGTACGGACCGAATCTGGCAAGCAATTGAAAGTCAGCCCTGCGATATCATAATTAATATTCAAGGGGACGAGCCCCTTGTCACGGGTCCAATGATCGATACTCTTGTTCAGCCGTTTCTAACGGATCCAGACTTGGACATGGCGACTCTGGCGCATCCGATCTCTGCAATCGAGCTGTTGTCAGATAATGCGGTCAAAGTTGTTGTTAATCAGCGAAGTGAAGCGATCTATTTTAGTCGCTTTCCGGTTCCCTATTCGCGTCAAAAAATTGAAGATGGGTTTCTTGGTCCAATTTCTGGATGTTTAAAGCACATTGGGATGTATGGATATCGAAAGAATTTCTTACAAAAGTATTGCGCAGCGCCTCAGGTCGAAATTGAAACAGCAGAGTCCCTTGAGCAATTGCGAGCGCTCTATCTTGGTGCCAGAATGAAAGTTGTGCAAACAGAGATTAGAAGTTGGGGAGTTGACACTCCCGAAGACCTAGCGAAGATTGAAAAAATGTTGGGGGATCGATTATGAAAACGAAAAAACGAGTATCAACAACGAAGTCGACGAAAAAAGGATTTCAGCAGAAGTTTGTTTTTGTTACCGGCGGGGTTGTTAGTTCAATCGGCAAGGGTTTAACCGCAGCTAGTCTTGCGGCCTTGCTTGAGGCCCGAGGAATGAAAGTCACTTTGATGAAGTGCGACCCCTATATTAATGTCGATCCAGGAACCATGTCGCCTTTTCAACACGGCGAGGTTTACGTTACGGAAGATGGAGCAGAAACAGATTTAGATCTTGGTCACTACGAGCGTTTTACAAGTTTGAAGTTAAGCCGCTCGAACTCGGTAACTACCGGTCAAATTTATGACTCGGTAATCTCTCGGGAGCGTCGTGGTGACTATTTGGGTGGAACGGTCCAAGTCATTCCCCACATAACAGATGAAATTAAAGCACGCATCCAAGAGGCCGCTCAGGGCGCTGAAATCTGCATTGTTGAAATCGGCGGAACGGTCGGTGACATTGAAAGCTTGCCATTTTTAGAAGCGGTTCGCCAAATGCGAACCGATGTTGGCAATGAAAACTCGGTGCTCATTCACGTCACTTATGTGCCCTATATCGCAGCCGCCGGCGAGCTAAAGTCAAAGCCAACCCAGCACTCGGTAAAAGAACTGCGTGAAATCGGGTTGCAGGCAGATTTTCTAGTCTGCCGAACAGAAAGACCCCTTGATGAAAATCTGAAAAAGAAGATTGCCCTTTTCTGCTCGGTCCGTCCAGAACACGTCATTGCCGCTGCAGATGCTTCAACAATTTACGAAGTACCATTGAATCTTTTTCGTGAAAAGTTAGATGAATTGGTTTGTCAGCGCTTTGGCTTTGCCGCCGTTCGCCCCGATCTTAAGGGCTGGGAGCATATCGTGAAGGTTATCAAGAAGCCTTCCAAAAGCGTACGCATTGCGATTGTGGGAAAGTATGTTGATTTGAAGGAGTCCTATAAATCGCTGCATGAATCCATAATTCATGGCGGTATTGCTAACAATGCGCAAGTCGAAGTCGTTTATGTGGATTCTGAAAAGGTCACTGAAAAGAACGTGGCGCAGGCTTTGTCTAATGTTCATGGTATTCTTGTTCCGGGTGGTTTTGGTCCACGCGGCGTTGATGGGAAAATTTCAGCGGTAAAACATGCTCGTGAAAAACAGATTCCCTACTTTGGAATTTGTTATGGAATGCAACTGGCCTGTATCGAGTTTGCACAAAATGTCTGCGGTATCAAAGATGCAACCAGCCGCGAGTGGCACGATGAAAATAAGCGCGGTAATTTTGTCATTGATATTATGAACGAGCAGCGCGGGCTGCAAAAAAAGGGTGGGACAATGCGCTTGGGTGCCTATTCATGCACCTTAGTTCCGAATTCGAAAGCTTCTTTGGCTTATAAAACAGCTGTTATTTCAGAACGTCATCGCCATCGTTTTGAGTTTAATAATAAATATCGGCCTCTATTTGAGAAAAAGGGAATGAATTGCACCGGGATTAATAAAGAGCGAGATTTGGTTGAAATTGTTGAACTGGCGGACCATCCTTGGTTTGTTGGTGTTCAATTTCATCCAGAATTCAAGTCACGGCCATTGGATCCACACCCATTGTTTGTCAATTTTGTTAAGGCCTCATTAAAAAATAAAGATCTGACTGTGGGGGCTGCCAGGCCTGTTCGGATAATGTCCAAAGAACATCATTTTGTTAGAAGCTAAGGAATTTCAGTGACGGAAATAAATCTTGCTAAACAGGTTCTTGAAATCGAAGCCCAGGCGATCTTGCTATTAAAAGACAGGCTGGATCAGTCCTTTGTCGGAGCTGTCGATTTAATTGCGGCCTGCCAAGGTAAAATAATTCTTGCAGGTATCGGCAAGTCCGGCCAGATCGCCCGTAAGATTGCAAGCACTCTGTCCTCGACAGGGACTCCTGCAGTTTTTTTGCATCCAGCGGAAAGCTCCCATGGTGACCTGGGCATGATTTCGCCGGGTGATGTTGTCATTGCAATTAGTTATGGGGGAGAATCTCCTGAGATGACGGCCTTGCTGGGTTTTTTAGCGCGCAAGGATATTCCACTGATTGCCATGACGGGAAAAGACGAATCAACACTAGCTAAAGCCGCAAGGGTTGTATTGGATATCCAAGTCGATCGCGAGGCCTGCCCATTGGAGTTGGCACCAACAGCAAGTTCCACCGTCACTTTGGCAATGGGGGACGCTCTTGCTATGGTTGTAATGAATAGAAAAGGCTTCCAGCCAGAAAATTTTGCTGAATTTCATCCGGGCGGAAGTCTTGGCTTTAAGTTAAGTCGGGTGCGGGAAAACATGCATACCGGAACTGGTTTTGTTTTAGTTACCGAAGACACTCCGCTTAGAAAAGTATTTTCACTGATGTCTCAGGCCGAAACCCGCGGAGCGGCGGGTGTTATCGCAGGGAGCGGGCAGCTTTTAGGTATTATTACCGATGGTGATATTCGTCGGCGATTGGAACTCAGTCCTGATCCTCTGGCCGGTTCTGCAAAAGACATGATGATAAAAAATCCTAGAACCATAGATGCAAATGAGATTTCAGAAAAAGCTTTGTTTTTGATGGAGCAGTTTCGAATTAACGTTTTATTTGTTTTGGACAAGAAGTCCCTTGCTCCGGCTCAACCGATTGGGGTCGTTCATATTCAAGACCTGCTAAGAAGTAAGGTTCGCTAGACGGCCGGATCAAGCAAGCGTCAGTTGTCGCTCACCGCTAGTGGCAAGCGGGTACATGTCCTAGACTTCTTCGAGAAAAGGGCAGGCCTTCTGTCTAGGCTTGATCTGCGGCAGTTGCTCAATCCTGTCGACACCGTGAAACTAGATTTTATGGCTCCTGACTTGGAAAAACTTAAAAAAGTAAAAATGCTTATTCTGGATGTGGACGGTGTTATGACCGACTGTCGAATTTTTTTAGGTTCGGACGGGGAATGGAAACGTATGTTTTCAATCCTTGATGGGGTGGGGATAAAAAGACTGCAAGAACATGGTTATAAGACAGCCGTTATTACGGGTTCAAAAGCCAAGGACATTCAGGCCAGGGTCAAAGTTCTGGGGATTGATTACTTCTTTGAAGGTTCTATGAATAAAGAGCCTAGCTTTCAAAAGCTTCAGCAAGATTCAGGTTTGAGTCCCTCGGAAATGGCTTACGTTGGTGACGATTTTTTCGATATCCCTCTTTTAAAGCAAGTGGCTTTTTCAGCGACAGTTCCTGGGGCAATAGAAGAAGTAAAAAACATGGTGGATTACACGACTGTCCGATCCGGTGGCAATGGTGCTGTTCGCGAAGTTTGCGATTTGATTTTTCAGTATGGGGCTTTGTCGCAAGTAAAAGGAGCAAAAGCGTGAATAGATTTTTTGGCTATTCTTTGTTTGTCTGTTTATTTCTAGTCTTGTCCGCATCGAAATCCAGGGCTGAGGTGGTTGAAATTCCAGAGGAAGAACTTTCGCAAGAAACGGTTTTGCCCAAATTCGATTTCCCAGAAAGTGTTAAGAATCGGGTCGTTGTAACCGCCAAAAAATTTGAACTGGGTACCTATTTGGGATTCAACATCAGCGAACCGATATATGGCCAGGGAAAATTCGGGATCAACTTGGGCTACCATTTGACTGAAACGGCAGCTCTTGTTCTTAACTACGCAAAATGGAACGGTGGTTTGAACACGCAGTACACGGATGGCCTTGAAATTGCGCCTAATAATTTGGACTTCACAAGAATTCCAAAGATTTTGGATTCGACCTATCTGCATTACGAAGCAAATATATTTTACGGAAAAATTAGCTTCACAAAAGATCTTGTCGCGAACAATACGATTTATCCAATTTTCGGGATTGGGCAAACCAGATACCAACACAAGAGCTATAAAGGCATAGACTTTGGTATTGGTCAGAAAGTTTATTTTGGTAGTCGCTTCGGACTTCGGGCCGATTTCAAGTTTCAATATTCTGAAGCACCGAGCCCCTTTCTTGGCGGTCGGATGCAGCCAACCCAGCCCAAGCCAGAGCCAAGTGACTTCCGTGATCGTTGGGTACTGAGCTCTATTTTGGATCTTGGACTGACTATCCTCTTCTAGGTTCGATATAGGGCCCTAGCATCCGATCAAGGTCTCCAATTTTTCTTCTTGGTCGATGTCGATATTTCAAAAATATATTATCTAAAAAGCTGATCGGCGGTGTCCATTATCGCGTGGTCCATAGCCGCTATTTTCCAACTGGACTTTGTCGCGCGACCATTGTCTTGGTCCAGATTGCTTTGCAATTCCTACAAATATGCGAGATTTGGCGGTATTTTGAAATGACGGACTGGAGTCTGTACAGGGGTCTGCAAATGCGAAGGATTGCGCTAATTATCATTTTCGCGTTAAACGTTTTTGGACATCTAGCCTATTCGCAAGATGACCAATCAATTTTAACGGCACCGGACACAAAAGAAGATGTGTCCGAAGTAGATATGATTGAAGCCGAGTTGCAAAAAAGTAGAGACAAAAAAAAGGACCCTGCGGCAGCGGCAAAAAATAGTGCATCCGGGGAAGGCCTCTCAAGTCTTGTTGATCTCGCGCCTTTCAGTGATGTTTCCGTTATACAAAAAAGGTATATGCCAAAAACTGGTCGCTTTCAGATCTTTGGCGGCTTGATCGGAATTGTTAATGATCCATGGTTTACCAGCCTCGGATTGAGTTTGAAACTTGGTTATCACTTCACGGAAGTCTGGGGGATTGACCTTAACTATATAAACCTCAATACCTCCGAGCGAGTTGCAGCAAAGGAGCTCTATTCCGAGCATGCCGTGGCTCCATCTTCCTTGGTTACTGTGAAAAGCTATTCTGGTGCTGACCTGACCTGGACACCCATTTATGGAAAAATCAGTTTATCAAATCACCGCATTATTCCATTTGATATGTATTTCGCAGCTGGTCCCGGGGTTTCGAAAGTTGAGAATGGAACTGGTGGGTCGACCTTTCATGCTGGAACTGGACAAATTTTTGTTCTTAGTAAATCGCAAGCCTTTCGTTGGGACTTTAGTTGGAACTTTATGAATGCTCAGCCTACAGGGCGTCCCGCACAGAATTTCAATAACCTTTCGCTGACGATTGGCTATAGTTTATTCTTTCCGGAGGCGAATTACCGATGAGAAAGCAAAAACTAGCACTACTTGGATTGGCAATGATTTTTTGTCAGCAAGGCTATTCCCAAGCGAAAAAAGGAAGTGTTCTAAATCGCGGCGGAGTTGCCCCGGCGCTGACGCCGGCTGCGACACGGGCTGCGACGCTGGCTATGAAAGCTGCTCCAGGTCCAAAACAAAGACTAAGCGAAGTTGCAAGTCTTATGGGGAACGGCAACTACGAAAAAGCCGCTCAGCTTCTTTATGTCTTAATGCGCAGGCAGGAAATGGCACCATTTGCGACCAGAATGCGTTACCTTCTTGGGGTCGCCATGACCGAGATGAAGTATTATCAAGTCGCTGCCTTTCAGTTCGTGCACGTGATTAAGAGCAACGATTCACAATATCTAAAACCAGCTTTAGAGCGTCTTTCGGTGGCAGCAGATTATTTAGGTGACGAGACTCTTTTGAATTATGCTCTTTCGAAAATCCAAGTGGCAGATTTTCCGGCAGCATACCAGGATATTCTATTTTTTCGCCTTGGCGAAATAAAACTAAAAAATGGCGAGTTTGACGAGGCCCTAAAGTCATTTGCGAAAGTGGGAGCGCAAAGCAAGTATCGTGATCAGGCCCGATTTAAGTTAGGCCTAACCTTGCTCGAAGCCCAACGGCCACTTGATGCGATCAAAGTCTATTTGTCGATGCTAGAGCAAAAGTCGAATGCAAAGGTAACGGATGTCAACCGCGTATCGACGATTTTAGCTTTGGCAAGGTCTTACTATCAGGCAAAAAAGTGGGATGAATCGATAGAATTTTATCGCAAAGTCCCCCGGGATACAGAGATGTGGCATGATGCAATGTTTGAAGTCAGTTGGGCCTATTTGCAATCTGCAAAATTTCGCTCTTCTTTGAGTAACTTCCAAACACTGCATTCGACTTACTATGAAGAATTCTATCTTCCTGAGTCCCTACTGCTACGTGGAATCATCTATCTTTACATCTGCAAGTATGACGAGATGGAAAAAGTTCTCGACCTTTTTGAAAAAAGCTACGGTAAGGTTCGAAGTACCATCGCTGAACTTATCAACGACACAAAAGATCCGATTTTCTTTTTTGAAGAACTTGAGCGCGCAGCACAGTATCGCAAAAACCACGGGAAGATAAATTTTAAAATTCCATTCAATGCTGCAAAACATATCTTAGACGAAGGCGATGTGCACCGGTCAATGGAGTATCTGCGCTTGCTAATGATCGAAAAAAATCGATTGGAAAAATCTACCTTTGGCAAAACGGCAATCGGTCAGTATTCATTGAAGATTATTTACAACCGGCTAAAAAATTCCAAACAAACAATTGGTGAATTGATCAAAGATCATTTGATCATTATGAATGCCGAGCTTGGTGATCTAGCTGAACAAGGAAGCTTCGCCCGCTATGAAATGATCAATGGCCGCAAGGAACAGTTAAAGAAGAAAATAGCAGGTCGGTCAGCAACCCAACAAATTGATGAGGACCGACAACGCAGTTTCTATATTCAAAATGGCTACGAGTATTGGCCGTTCAAGGGTGAGTACTGGTTGGATGAGCTTGGCAGTTATCAGTATTTAGGAAAGCAAAGTTGTGAGTGATGAATGAATTAAAATGGGCCACCACTGCCATCCTCGCACTTAACCTCTGGGGAAGTCTTTCTACTGCCGTAGGTACGGCATCGAAAAGAACAGTCGGCGAGCTTTTGCAGCAGGCCAATCGCGGGGCCGGCGTAAACCTTGGGAAAAAGGAAAGTATCGCACTGCCAAAGACACAAGACGTGTTTTCACCACAAAAATCGGGCAGCATCAACCTCGGACAAGTCAAGCCACCGAAATCCAATAGCTTCTTTGATACTGGTGATGACAAGGCAAAACTGGAAAAGATTTTAGAACAGCAGATACGTGAACTATTTAAGTTAGCGCAAAAATTTCGGGGTAGTAATCAGCGTGGTGAAATGTGGCTCCGTTTGGCCGAGCTTTACGTCGAAAAAGCAGGACTTATCGACTTTCGAAAACAGGGCGACTTCGACACCAAACTAAAAAACTTTCACGACGGAAAAAGCAAAGTTAAACCGAAGTTAGATCTTAGCGATGCGCGCGAATACAATCGCAAAGCAATTCAGCTTTACGAAGGCTTTGTTCGAGATTTTCCAAAAGACTCAAAAATGGACCAAGCTCTCTTTTTCCTGGGCTACAATCATTACGAAATTGGAGAGTTAAAAAAGGGAACTGCCTACTACGAAAAGTTATCGAAAGAATACCCATCAAGTTCCTATGTTGTTGAAGCAAAGTTTGCTCTTGCAGAGTATTATTTTGAGAATGAAAAATGGACTTTGGCTAGAGACAATTACGCAACAGTGCTTCGCGTTCGCTCGCATCGACTTTACAGCTTTTCTCTTTACAAATATGCGTGGTGTTTCTTTCGCAATGGCGACACCAAAGAAGCCTTGAAGTGGATGGAACTTCTGATCCGCAGAAATCGTGAAATGAGCCAAGCTGCCAGTGAAGGCCGAAAAAGCGTTAGCAAAGTCAGGTTAGAATCTGAAGGCCTGCGCGACATCGTGATTATGTATGCGGAAGTTGCTGATGCAGCTAAGGCGCCTTCTTACTTTAAGGATTTAGCCGGCAAAGACGCTTTGGGGTATCTTGAAAAATTAGGGTATTACTATGCTGATAAGGGAAATAGCCAGGGCTCTAAGGATGTTTTTAAATACTTGATAAATTCAAATCCGACCGCGGCAAAAGCATTCGATTACCAATACCAAATCGTAAAACTTTACGGAACGGCGAAAAAGTCACGTGAGTTTCGCGAAGAGATTTTCTATTGGACTAAGAATTTTGGCCCAGAGGGGGCTTGGGTTCAGGCAAATTCGGCAAACAAAGAGCTGGTCGAAAACGCACTAAAACTGACAGAAACAACACTGCGTAACTATGTTCTTCAACAACACCAAACGGCACAGAACTCACATGCTCCATTTTCGCAGAATTTGGCGCTCGAGGGGTATCGACTTTATTTTTCTGACTTCAAAGCCAGTCTATTTGTTGCAGACATGCACTTCTACTTCGGCGAGTTACTTTATGATATGGGAAAATTCGAAGAGGCCAGCCTTCAGTACAAGTGGGTTGTTGAAAATGGCCAAAACAGTAAGTTTTTTGCCAAGGCCGCCGACAATATTATGATTGCCTTGGAGAAGGAAGTTCCCAAAGACGCCGAGATTTCAGCCCGAGTTGGGCAATCGATGACTCCGGTCCAATTTGAATCAAAGGTGGCAAAGTTCGTCGATCTTGGTAAGTGGTACCTTGCTAAGTTTCCAGATTCAGAAAAGGGAATTGAAGTTAAATTTAAGATTGGTCGCATGCTCTATCAGCATAATCAGTTTGATCAAGCGATTCCCTATTTCCGCGAATTGATCACAAAGAATCCGAAAACCAAACAGGCAGAGTATTCAGCCAACCTATTGTTAGATGCCTTCAATTTGAAAAAGGACTATGTAGGGTTGGAAAAGGCTGCAGGCGAGCTGCTTTTAATGCCAAATATAGCGAACTCTAAGGCCGGAGCGGATATTCGAGTGGTTCTAGAAAAAGCGAGCTTCAAAAAAGCCCAAGACTTAGAAGTTGCAAAGGACTACGGCGGTAGCGCAATCCAATTTGAGGCTTTTGCAAAGCAGCATCCGAAGTCAAATCTGGCAGTTTCCGCCATCTTTAATTCGGCGATTAACTTTGAACGGGCGGGCCTTAGTTTGAAAGCCATTTCTGCACACGTGGCAGTATTAAACTTAAAGGTCCCTGCGGCGGATAGCTTGAAACCCAAATCCCATCGAATTTTAGCAAAGTTGTACCAGGATTCGGGCATGATTTCAGAAGCCGCTGCCATGTATAGTGTTTCCGCCCAAGACGCCGGCAACGACCCTTTGGCTCCAAATTTTCTTTTCAATGCTGCGATTCTATATGAGGCGATGGGCAAAAAATCGGAAGCTATTCATAGTTACGAATTGTACGTTAGTAAAATTCGTGGAGCAGAAAGAGGGGATGCCATCTTCGCGGTGGCTGCACTTCATCGTAAAACAAGTTCCCTTGCAAAGGCCGTCGAGTATTACCGATCGTTTCTAACCGTCGGTGACACTCAGCCAGAAAAACAAGTCGAAGCTGCTTACTGGTTGTTCGACATTTCACGCCAGCTAGGGCGCAATAAAGACGCCGAAGAGTTTAAACGAAAGACTTTGGCAATCCAGTCAAAATTTGCGCCTGAAAAGAAGGGCGTTGGTGCAGCGTGGGCAGCAAAGATCAAATTTGAAGACGTCCTCGTTGTTTACAATCAATATCGGGAAATCTCTTTGCCGGCCAATCCAAAAAGGCAAGCTGATGCTGTCAAACGAAAGATCGATATGTTGGGACAGATAAATCGCGCCTTGGCCGAAATTATCAATTTTGATAGCCCAGATGAAATCGTCGGAGCACTATCCATTTTAGGTCAGACCAACTTGCACATGGGAGAATCTTTGGTCAATGCTCCACTTCCTGCTGGTTTGACTGAATCTGAGACTAAGACCTATAAGGCTAGCGTTCAGCAATTAGCTGATGAAAAGTATTTTAAATCAGCTAAAGAAAGTCTGTCGGCGGCTGTTTCTAGAGCTTCAGAGTTAGATGCCTATACAAAGTATTACGAAAAAGCCCGCGAACTTATTTCTAAGTGGGATCCTAAGTCGTATTACGAGGGCGCAGAAATTAGTTATGACATGAAAATTGGAAGCTGGATGGGCTTATGATAACCCGAAGCATATACATTATCCCATTTTTAATGCTTGTCCTTGTCTTTACCGAAGGCTGTTCTTCAAGCCCAAAGCAAGTTGAAGCACCAGGATCTACGGATTTGACCGAAGTCCGAGAACAGCAGATGGATAGCTCGCCACGGCCAAAAGCGGGAACAACGACAACGACTATTCCGATGGCTCCCGTGGTCACAGCCGCCGGAGTTTCTCCTCGGTCAGTACTTTCGGATGCGATTAAATCTAATAACAATGAAGAAGTCGCAAGGGTTTGTTTTTCCTTGCTCAGTGTGAATAGCAAGGACATTTATGCTTTAAATGCCTTGGCCGTCATTTACTATAAAAGAGGTGAGTTTACTGCAGCCCAGATGATGCTGGAAAGAGCGTTGAAGGAAAACTCGAAAAGCAGTGATCTCTATAACAATATGGGTTTAGTGAAGTTAGGCATGAATGAAAGTCGTGAAGCAATTAAGTATTTTCGCAAAGCTCTTACTTACAATCCAAATGATTCCATTGCTGCGGCAAATATTGGCGCTTTGTATCTGCGTGAAAAAGAGTATGGCAAGGGTTTGATTGCCATGGAGATCGCTGCAGCTAAGTTGAAGGACAACCGCGTGATGATGAATTACGCCATCGCCTTGGTCGCAAATCGAAAATTTGAAAAGGCCGAGGGGATCTATCAATTTCTATTGAGAAACACCACCAGTGACCTCGATATTATGTTCAACTACTCGATTTTGCTGATAGATCATCTGGGCAAGAATCAAGAAGGCCTAGATTTAGTTAATAAAGTTAAATTTCTAGGGCCTTCATCAGAGATGAAGAATAAAATTGTTTCTTTGGAGAATAAGGCAAAAGCAGGATTAAAATAGAGGAAGGATCTAAAATGAGATTGTATAGGAAAAATTTAATTTTGGTTTTAGGCCTATTCTTAGCTCAAGGTCTTTTCGACAGTGACTCGACCTTCGCACAGCAGCCGGCAAAAAAAGAAAAAAAACAAACTCTAAACTTTGAAGACGAGCTGGTCGAAGGTGCCAGTTCGAAACCTGAGCTCTTTTTCCTGTTTCAAAAAAAGAATTTCAACTATAATCGATTAATCAAATTGCGAGAAAACTTTATCCCCGAAATGAGACGGACATCTGAGGATTTGCAGCGCAGTCGGAGAGAAAATTGAAGTCAGTTGCTATTTTAAGGATCTTTAAAAATGAAAACTTTCTTGGAGTAAAGCAATTTGACTCCTCGCAGATTTTATTTGGTAGCGAAGGTGATGTCCAGGTCGAGCTTCAAGATGATTCTATTTCGCCACTTCATTTTTTGATCGAGCTTCGGGACTCTGGCTATTACATATCAGATTTAGGTTCATCAACAGGAACAAAAAAGAATGGCAATCCTGTTTTGGATGGCCCCCTTTCTTCGGGTGATAGCATTGAAGCTGGACCTTTTAAAGTCCAATTTCTAATCCAAACAAAAAAGGTCAAAACAGAAACTAGCCCAAAAATCGAACCAGCTATCGAACCAAAAATCGAACCAGAAGCAGCTCCGGTCATTGTTGTCTCGGTACCTGCGGCGCCTGTAATTAAGATCGAACCGTTGAACACAGAACCCCCCACTCGATCAGCTCTTCCGCCAGCAAGGCCCCCGATTCTGCCTGACAAGAGCGCCATGAGCAGTGGCGATTCGAAGGTGTCTTTGCGCAGGAAGAAAAAAGGACGAAAGACGTTTGCGCCGCCTAGTGAAATTAGGGATCTTCGATCCTACATCCGACCGACAAAGGGAACTACGGTCGAAGTCATAGTCGCTTGGCAAGAGCGCATCTTAAGTACAAAACATTTTTCTGCAGAGGGTACGTTTACGATTGGCCCTGCTTCAGATGCGAATATTTCAATACCAAGCAGTTTCTTACGGTCCACACTTCCTTTTGTTGAGATCAAGGGTGGCTGTCGTATCTTGGCCGGCCCAGAAATGACGGCGGAAATTTATACAACCGGTTCTGCCGTTATTGGTATTGCTGAGTTAGCACGGATGGGACGCGCACTTAAGCTAAACTCAGGCGGATTTGCGATTAAAGTCGAGTCTGGTGAAGTTCTTTGCTTGTCGCTTTCAGGTACTGTTCATATATATGTTCGATTTGTTCAAGCCGTTCGCCCGCCCTTCTTTGTTTCGCCATTTGATTTTTCCGCATCTGAGATCACGGCTTTAGTTATCTCGCTTGTTTTGGTCGGACTGTTGGGGTTGTTTATGTCAACCTATGCACCTGATGAACAAGCCGAAAAACCGCCAGATGAAAAATTAAGAATGGCTACCTTTATTTACAAAAAACCACCACCAACCTTACCGCCTCTTGTGGATACTCCAGTGACAATTCCGCCGCTACCGGTTCCTGTTGCAGCAACGACACCTAAGCCCAAGAAGATCGTCGTAGCTGATATGACGAAACAGGGAGCTAAGCAAAAGGGTGGCGCAAAAAGCGCCGAAATTAAACCAAAGGAAAAAATTAATCGCCCCGTTAAATTCACCTCCACAAAAGAGGGTGGCGCTGTAAAAATCGGTAAAGTCGAAGGCGGCGCCGCGAAAGCCAAAGATGTTTCCAAGGTTGGCTTATTGGGCACTTTCGGTGGTGGTGGAATTCGTGAGCAAATTGACAAAACAGCATCCGGGGCCGACGCGTTATTAGGTATGGCCGAGAAGGCAACTGGAAAGTCGGGGCAGAATGAAGATCGCTCTGGGAAAGATATCGGATCTAAATTCAAGGACACCGGGGCCGGAGGCAAAGGGACCGCCACTCAAGGAATTTCTGGAATTGGTCTGAAGGGGCGCTCTTCCGGGAATCAAGCCTATGGCGCAAGTTCGGGTTTGGGCGGAAAAGGTAATGTCAGTATTGATGTCGCTGGCGAGGACGCCAATTGGGAAGGTTCCATTGACCGAGAAGCTGTTCGTCGAGTCATACGTTCGATTTTAAATCAAATTAAGAGCTGCTACGAAAGACAGTTACGAACAGATTCCAGCTTAGAAGGTAAAGTCGTTATTGAGTTTCAAATTGTTGATCAAGGACGAGTGCAGTCAGCGAAAACTTCCACCACCACATTGAAAAACGCAGCGGTAGAGCAATGTGTAGCGGCAAGGATACGTGAAGCGCGCTTTCCAGAACCACCAACGGGCACTGTGGCCGTGGTGTATTATCCATTTGTATTTGGTGCACAAAAATAGGAGGACGTCTTGAACCCGATAGCAACACCGACAACTGACAACCTGAATTTCTTGATGAGGGCCTTTACTGAAGGCGGACTTGTAATGTACGCCATTGCAATTATCGCGATATTTACAGTCCTATTGATTGGCAATAGGTTCTTGGCTCTTAAAGATCTGGTGGTCGATCGCAAAGATTTCATGGACAACATCTATGGAATGATAATGCGAGGAGATCTGCGCCAGGCCATAGCCTTTTGCGACTCGCGGCCCGCTCCTTTGACCAACACAGTGAAGGCTGGACTCGTCCAGGCGATGAATAAGCGTCCTGATGAAGAGATTCAGGTCGCGATGGATGCCAGTGTACTTCGCGAGACCCCTCGCTTTGAAGGTTACACTTCTTTTCTTGCGGTCTTTGGCAATATATCGGTTCTTGCAGGATTATTTGGAACGATTATCGGCATGATTGGCTCATTTCGCGCCGTCGGTGATGCGGATCCAGCAAAAAAGGCAGAAGAGCTTTCAAAGGGTATTTCCCACGCGTTGAATTGTACCGCGTTCGGTTTGTTAGTGGCGATTATTGCAATTATTTTTTACGCCTACTTTCAGCTAAAGATTCAAAAAGCTGAAAATGAAGTTATCGAAAGCAGCATGAGTCTATTGAATATCGTCGTAGCAAATCGTGACAAACTAAAGGAATAGATTATGGCACATATTGAATCAGGAGGAAAAGGTGCGCGGAAGGTAGCGATTGAGCTAAACCTTGTTCCGTTCATTGACTTGATGAGTGTACTCATCACTTTTCTATTGATTACAGCCGTGTGGTCACAGGTTTCAATGATTCAAATCGGCAGTTCATTGTATGGGAAAAAAAATGCGGAACAACCATCGCCGATTATTCCACCAGATGCGGAAACGGCCTTGCGGTTGGATATTTCGGCAAAAGGCTACGAGCTGACAATCGGCCAGCAAATCGTGAAGTTGCCTGCTCGTGAGGGACAGTACAATGAGGCTGGATTGGCTGCACAGCTTGCGAAAGCCAAATTGTTACATCCAACGAAACTGGATTCTGCGATCGCAATGGCAGACAGTCTGCCCTATGAGCGCCTAATCAAGGGGATGGATGTCTTGTTGAAATCTGGATTTCCGCAAATTTCTGTGCTGACGGGTGGGCCAAACTAATGCCAATTTTTAGACCGGGACAGAAGTTTCGTTATCACAAGATTTTGTCGCGAAAAGGCGGAAAGCGGGAAGTCGTTGCCGCACTTTCTTTGACTGCAATGGTTGATATGTTTACGGTTTTGGTTATATTTCTTTTGCAAAACTACAATGTCACGGGTCAAGTCATTTTCATTCCCAAGGAAGTTGTTTTACCAAAAGCGGAAAGTATCAAAGAACTGAAGCCTGCGGTGGTAGTTACAATCTCTAGTAAAGAAATTTTATTAGATCGAGAACGAATCATTGGCACCGAGGACCTCAAGCAGCAGGAATCATGGATGATTGATGCTTTAGCGACTCGGCTAAAAGCAGCCATGGTCGTCGCTAAAGATGAATACGAAAGAAACCTTCAGAATAAAATCAACCAGGTTATGGAAACCGTTCGTGGTGAGACCGACAACGATCCAAATCCCTGGAACAAGGTCACTATCCAAGCGGACAAGGGAATTGACTTCTTGACCGTCAAAAAGGTGATGTATACTGTGACCGAGGCGGGTGCTGGAGAAATTAACTTCGCGGTCGCTAAAGATCACGAATCACCGTAGGTATTCGCCACAGACCATGAGAAAATTTTATCAAATTTTTTTTGGCATTCTTGTCGTAGCCCTTTTTTTAGAGGTCTTGATTGGATTCCCCATTCACTTGGAAAGCACCTCAGAGAACAACCCCGAGAACAACCCAGAGACCGCCGGCTCACGCAAAGATCTTAGCCATTATTCCGGAGCCCAGCAAAAGATGGAAGGCGTTCATTTAGTAGAAAGTCGAAAGGGAAGCCGCGATTGGGAACTCTTTGCCGAAGTTGCCGAAGGCTACGAAGGCAAAGGCGCTTGGGAGTTAAAAAATGTCAGAGTTCTTTTTTACAATGGCGAGGCTGTTGATTTCACGGTTTTAGGAAAAGCCGGCCGCATTGACACAAAAACCAAGGATATGAAAATTGAAGGGGACGTGAAAACAACCTCGATCAATGGTTATCAATTTAATTCTGCAATGGTTGAATACTTTTCTGAAAAGCGCCTGCTGGTCAGTCCTGGAAAAGTAAAAATGGTAGGCCCAGCTGATACCAAGGGCAAAGGTCTTGTTGTTTTAGGAACTGGCATGGAAACAAATATTGAACAGAATTTAATGAAAATTAGCGCCGAAGTTTCTGCGACCAAAGCTTTTCTTGACGGTAAGAATTTTATTATTCGCAGTCGAAGTGCCGAATTCAGCGGTAAATCAAAAAGTGCGAAGTTTTTGGAAAAAGTAACCATCCAGATTGATACCTTGAAAATGGAGGGCCCCGAGGCCCAGTTTGAATACTCTTCGGGAACGGATTTTCTTAGTAGTATTTTGCTAAAGGGCGGGGTCAAAGTCAGCGGCTTCGATAAGTATGCGACCGCAGAGCAAGTCAATTTTGATCCCGCAGAGAATAAGTTCGTATTTAATGGAAGTCCTCGGGTCGTCCAGAACTCTGATGAGATCACAGGTGATCAAATTGTCTTTCTCGATGGTGGAAAACGGGTTAAGGTAGAGAACATCAAAGCAAGAGTGGACAATAAATGAGTTTATTGAGGGTCAGCGAGATTTCGAAATCCTACAAAAGCCGCAAGGTTGTTGACGGCGTTACGTTTACGGTTGAGTCCGGGCAGGTTGTAGGGCTTCTTGGGCCTAACGGCGCTGGGAAAACCACTAGCTTTTATATGGTCGTTGGTCTGGTTAAGCCGGATGCTGGGGATATTTTGTTGGACGGTGAGTCCATCGCGCAGGAGCCAATGTACCGTCGGGCTCGAGTTGGACTTAGCTATTTGGCTCAGGAACCAAGTATTTTTCGCAAGCTAACTGTTGAAGAAAATATCTTGGTGGCTTTGGAAGCGCAGGGTTACTCTGACACCAGAAAGACCGAACGATTGGAAGAGCTTTTACGGGACTTTCGCATAGGCCATATTCGAGATAGCTTTGGCTACTCGCTGTCGGGTGGCGAGCGACGTCGTGTGGAGATTGCACGGGCTTTGGCGGGCTCGCCCAAATTTTTGCTGCTTGACGAGCCTTTTGCCGGAATTGATCCAATCGCCGTTGCCGATATTCAAGACATCATTCGCCACTTAAAAAGCATGGGCATTGGCGTTCTAATTACCGACCACAACGTGCGTGAAACTTTAGGAATCTGTGACCAAGCCTATATTCTTAAAGAAGGTCGGATCCAGGTCCAGGGCACCGCGGATGAAATTGCCAATTCAGAGCTAGCCAAAAAATTCTATTTAGGCGAAAATTTTAAGTTGTAGCGTGCTTTTGCATGTATAATAAAAGCAGGTCCTTTTTTTCAGAGGGGTTGAGCTAGTGGCAACAATGCGCCAAACAATGAACTTAAGCCAAACGCTGAGGATGACCCCACAGCTTCAACAAGCGATTAAGCTTCTACAGTTGTCACGTATGGAGCTTGAAACAGCTGTACGTAAAGAGCTTGATGAAAATCCAATCTTGGAAGAGACCGCTGACCTGAAAGATGAAGATCGTCACTTGGTAAAAGAGGCCGCCGAAGCCGTGGCCCAGCCCGACGGCAACAATGTGCAAGATCCGCAAAAGCAAGATGAGTTTGACTGGGAGTCCTACCTAGAGAACCAACACAAACCGCCGCAGACAAACTTCAATGGCAATGAAGAAATCATGAATTATGAAAACGTGATTTCTACACAACAAACCTTGCATGAGTATCTTCTGTGGCAGGCGCGAATGTCAGGCTTGATGGAGGACGAATATAAAGTCGCTGAAGTCGTCGTCAATTACATCGACGAAGACGGCTACCTTTCCACTCCGCTGCAAGAGATTGCTGATTTGGAGAGCGTCACGGTCGACGAAATGGAAGATGTCCT
>CALQIT020000006.1 GCA_943330705.2 Streptomyces griseus | reverse complement strand
TTTTACGTCCATTTATCACTTATATTGGACTAGAGACCGCTCGCGCCGCATCAAAGAGTAGGTATGACTCGACAAATCCATAAGCTATCCGTTGGCAAATCAATTGAAGTAGTCAGAGACAAGGGTCCCGGATCATGGGCTTTCACCATGCCTTTGAACGCGATCACTACGACCAATGAAGGCGGAAGTCTTTCCTAGAAAATAATTCATACTAGGTAGCTTCGTAAAATCTTAACTAATTTAGTCACTTACCAAAGACGTATATTTCCATTGTGTTTGTCAGTTGCTCTGGTAAGCTCTCTCCGAGATGAGCTTTGTAAGGCTATTAACCTTATTAATAATTTTTGTTTTTGGATTAGTATCCACGACACATGCTCATTGTTCATTTGATAGTGGGATGGTTTCTACGAAATCAATTGCCTCTAACTCAGACTTTAGTTGCGGCGACCGCTCAACTAAAGACACTCCGACCAAATCCGATAGCGATGAATCTTCAAAATCTCTGCCTTGCGCAAGTTGCGTTTGTTCACACTTGTTAACATATCCAATTATTGCATTACCCGTAGTCGGATTTAAGGTTCCATCTGAAAAGTATCCGATTATTGACCAAGATCTTTATTCGCAAGGCTATCACTCAAAATTAAAAAGACCTCCAAAAGCTTAGTCCATTTCATTTGGGCTATTTCACTTTTAAGGAGGTTATTTCGTGTCTTTCCGTTTTGTCTTTTCATTATCTGTTATGTTACTACAACTAATTGCACCGCAGGCAAATGCCGGTACATGTCCTAGTAGTTCATTTAAGGAATTTGTCCTTTGTGTTACCAAGGCCCATCCCGAGAATACGAAGCATGAGATATCTCTGTCACAGAGTAAATCAATAGTTGTAGCGGGCTCTGCGCTGAACAACCCTGAGATTGATTTTGAAACCACCCAAGGGCGTTCCCTTGGGGATAAAATCGGCTCGAACAAAGTCATGGTCTCTTATCCCTTTCAGTTTTTTGGGCAAAGGTCTGCAAAGATTAAAAAGGCTGAAGCGGAAGCTCAAATATTGAAGGTCCAAGCAGAGCGAGGGCACAACAATGTTATGGCCCAAACTGTTTTGAACCTCTACCGCCTTCGGCAACTCAAAGAGGAAATCGCAGTTTTAGATGAAACTCTCACTACCTACTCAAAAATTATTAATCAGTACAGTGCTCGGCCTCGCCTGAGTCCTGAGCATGAAGTTTCGCTATCAATTTTTCGTTTAGCGATCGGCGATTTGTCTTCTAAGAAAACTAGCTTGTTGTCCGAAGTTCGAAAAGTCGAAGATTTTTTTTCCCATGTTCCTGACTTAAAAGAAATTGAACTTGAAAAAGCTATTCCTTCAAAAAGGAAAAATTGGCCAAAGCTTGCTTCAAGTAGTGGTTCAGACGCTGTTAAAAGAGGTTGGCCAATGCTTGAGGTTGACGCTGAATTAAAAAAAGCCGAAGCGGAGTTCGACGTATCAAGAGCAGAAGCCTGGCCCGAAATTAAAGCAGGTATTATCTATGAGCAAGAAATTGAAGGAGCCCTTGAAAATTCCAAATACGGATTTGGGATTACTTTGCCAATCCCACTGCTAAATATGAACCAGGGAAATAAACAACTTGCCGCTTCTAACTATCAAAAAAGTCGTATTGAAAGAATCTTGATGGAGAAGGAAGTTCAAAATGAACGATCTCGACTGGAGAAGCTCTATCTAGACTCTTTGGATACAATGAGCAAATCACCCAAAGATTTGGAAGTTTCACGAAAACATACGCATATGGAATCTCTGTTTGCCAGAGGACTTATTTCGAGCGCCCTCATGATCGAAGCCCATCGACAACTGTTTGAGTTCACATCTAGTCAAAACGAGATCGAATTTAAAGCGCTTGAAGCACTTTATCGAATCTATGAGTTAGACGGTGCATCTTTAGAGGAGCTACTATGAGAAAGTATTTGATTCTATTTATACAAATAATCTTTGTTTCAGTTAATCCACTAAGTCAGTCGTGGGCTGAATCGGAAAAAGATTCCAAGCACCAGCACAAACAAGAAGATCACCCCCATGAGGATGAACAGGAAGAATCCGCGCACAAAGATCACAAAGAAACTGACGAGCACGCTGATCACAAAGGCGAGGAAGCACATGATGACCATGGCCATGGTGAACATGAGGAAGAGGCTTCTCCCACAGTTGGCCCCACTAAGGGCATTACTGAGTTCAATGAGGAGAACGGCCTTAAGTTAAGTCCCGAAGCACAAAAGAGTTTTGAATTGCAATATGCCGTGCTGAAAGCAGCTCCTTTTAAAATTAAAAAAACCGCAGTTATTTACACTCTAGAAGATAAGAGTGTTTTTCGGCTCCGAAACGGCTTTTATAAACGCATCGACGTTCAACTTATCCATCAAAATGAAATAGAAGCCACTATTTCCTCGAAGGACCTTAAGCCTGGGGATCAAATTGTGATCACTGGCGTTGGTTTTTTAAGAGTCGCAGAAATAGCTGCTTCTGGTGGCGCACCAGAAGGTCATAGCCACTAGGAGGTACCATGATTAACAGAATAATTCATTTTTCAGTCTATAATCGCGGAGTGGTTCTCTTTTTAACACTTTTGATGATGATCCTTGGAGTCTATAGCTTCAATAATTTACCGATTGATGCCGTACCTGACATTACAAATAACCAAGTACAGATCAATACAACGATTGATGGTTTAGCACCGGAAGAGATTGAGCGAACCATTACCTTTCCCGTTGAGTCGTCAATGAGAGGCCTTGCCGGAGTTGAGCAAGTGCGTTCCATAACCCGTTTTGGACTTTCGCAGGTCACGGTGGTTTTTAAAGACGGAGTTGAAATCTATCGAGCTCGCCAAGTCGTCTCTGAAAGGCTACAGTCGGTTGCAGGAGATCTTCCGAGAGAAGCCAAACCAGAATTAGGCCCCATCTCGACGGGCCTCGGTGAAATCTTTCAGTTTGTACTCGATTACAAAGACCCCGCTGAGAAGCCAGAAGAACGGTTTCAACAATTGATGGAACTTAAAGCGCTCTTGGATTGGTTCGTAAAACCAAGATTAGCCACTGTTGAAGGCGTTGCCGAAATTAATGCTTCTGGTGGCTATGAGCGCCAGTACCATGTGCAACCAAATATTCGTAAGATGACTTCCTATGGAATTCACTTTGGAGATATTCTCGAATCCCTAGAAAAGGTAAATCGAAATGTCGGAGGTGGAATTGTTCAACAGACTGCAGAGCAATTTTTGGTACAAGGCATTGGCCTCTTCAAAACTATCGAAGATATTAAATTTACTCCCGTAAAGGTTCTTGAATCCTATAAAGTAATAAGAATTGGCGATATTGCCGATGTCAAACTTGGTAAAGAAATTCGCACAGGCTCAGCTACCTACAACGGAAAAGAGGCTGTCCTCGGCACGGTCATGATGCTAATGGGAGAGAACTCACGCACAGTTTCGCTAAGAGCAGCCAAAAAGATTGAAGAGATAAAGCCAAATCTCCCCCCCGGAATTGAACTAACTACGGTATATAACCGCTCAGATTTAGTTAACGCTACGTTAGGTACGGTCGAACACAATCTATTGATGGGCGCGAGCCTCGTAATCGTCGTCCTATTTCTGCTTCTTGGGAACATGCGAGCTGCGATTATTACGGCTCTGACCATTCCTTTTAGTTTATTAATCACCTTTTTGATCATGAAACCTCTGGGGCTTTCGGGAAACCTCATGAGCTTAGGAGCTCTCGATTTTGGAATTATCGTGGATGGAACAGTTATCGTTTTGGATCATTGCGTAGGATTCATCGAAAAGCTTCGCCATAAATTGGGCCGAAAGCTCTCGCGGCAAGAAGTCATGAAAGCTGTCTTTGATGCCACTGTGGAGATTCGAAGTGCCGCAGGTCCTGGCGCCCTGATTATTATGGTCGTGTTTCTTCCAATTTTTGGACTTGAAGGCGTCGAAGGGAAGATGTTTAAACCCATGGCTGCAACCTTTGTGATCGCCGTATTTGCAGCCCTGGTCCTAAGTTTTACGACAGCTCCAGCTTTGGCTAGTATCCTTCTTTCAGGATCAACTGAGGATAAAGAGCCAAAACTTATGGGATGGATTCGTAACTTATATCAACCCGTCCTCTCGTTAGGAATAAAGTGGTCAAAAGTAACTATACTTGCAGCACTTGTTTCCGTGGGTGTTGGCATCTATCTGTTCCTAGGGCGCGGAGCAGAGTTCTTACCCCAACTCAGCGAAGGATCATTTGCCTTTCATATGATCAGGCCGGTGAATATCAGTTTAGATCAGTCGATCCTCTTTCAAGAAAAGGCTGATAAAGTACTCATGGAATTCCCTGAGGTCTCCCACACTTTTTCTAGAATTGGAACTAGCGAAGTCGCTACCGATCCAATGGGCGTCAACGTTTCTGACTCTTACATCATGCTTAAGCCAAAGGACTCCTGGCCAAAACTTGAAAGTGGCAAGGCCCACACTTATGAATCCTTAGTTCAAGCAATTATCGCAAAGCTCGAGCGCAATGTTCCTGGTCAGGTTTATCTTGCATCTCAGCCTATTCAAATGCGCTTCAATGAGTTGCTAGAAGGTACAAGGGCAGATGTTGCAGTTAAAATTTTTGGTCCTGATTTAAAAGTATTAATGGATATCGCAAAAAAGATCCAAGAATCAGCCTCAAAAGTACAGGGAGCAGGAGACGTTGAAGTTGATCTGGCAGGAACTTCGCCAGTTCTAAAGATAGAGCCAAAATCTCAAGCTATGATGCGCTTTAGCGGTTCTGTTTCAGACCTTCTTGAAACAGTATCTATCGCCCTTGGTGGAAAAGAAGCTGGTCACCTTTATGAGAAAGAGCGAAAATATCCTATTTGGGTTCGACTTGCAGAAGAGGAGCGCCGAGATTTGGATACCATTCGTTCTCTTCCTGTCGGGGTCTCAAGCAATACAATTGTAAACTTATCAGAAATTGCCACCAGTGAGTTTTCGGAAACCTATGGCTCCATCAACCGTGAGGACTCGAATCGTCGCTCTGCTGTTCTGATCAATTTACGAGGCCGAGACACTGAAAGTTTTGTCAATGAGGCCAAAGCAATTGTGGAAAAAGAAGTGCCTCTGCCTCAAGGTTATTACATAGAATGGGGTGGAAACTTTAAGAACCTTATCGAGGCCAGAAAGCGACTCTTGATCCTTACACCATTGGCTTTAGCCATTGTCCTGATGATGATATACGCGACATTTCATAGTCTAGCGCAGACACTTCTTATTTTTACCTGTGTCCCCTTAGCCTTAGTTGGCGGCGTTATTTCACTTATCCTGAATGGCCTTCCATTTAGTATCAGTGCAGGCGTTGGATTCATCGCTTTGTCGGGAATTGCCGTCTTAAATGGTGTTGTCCTAATTAACTACTACAACCACCTTCAAGAAGAAGGACTTAAAGGGCTTGAACTTGTTAAAACTGGCGCATTGGCAAGACTTCGTCCAGTCTTGATGACGGCATTGGTTGCAGTCTTTGGTTTCATTCCGATGATGCTTTCAACAGGTGTCGGGGCAGAAGTCCAACGTCCCCTTGCCTCTGTTGTTATTGGCGGAATTATCTCATCAACTTTACTTACATTAGTAGTTTTACCGGTTCTATTTTTAGTATTTGAAAATAAAATGAAAAAGGAGACTTTATGAAAACCATGATTCTATTTGCAAGTATAGCTTTGCTGCTAGGTGCTTGCGCTCAAAAAGACCAAGATGATTCACGATTGCAAGAAAAGATCGCCATTGAGCAAAAGCAAGCCAATGAGGTCGATCAAGAGGCGCTTCGCAAAAAAGCCATTACGATGGAAAGTGATCTTCGAACTCGCTACCGCTTCTACCAAGCTGTTGCAAATGTCTACGAAGGCCAATTTCAGATTGGTAGTTCTGAGTTCATTGCCAGATTCACCACGGTTCCTTCTATTTCTTTGTATAAGTCTGACCGAATTAGAACGGTCGAAGAAGTGACCCAGGATTTAGCCAATCTTTCGTTGAGCGCGCAAATTCTAATTTGGAATAAGAAATCCGAATTATCGGCAACAGGTTGCATTTTTGAATCGGTACGCCCTGAGCTGCAATCTGGAGTCATTTCATTGATTAACAGAGAATGTCCAAATCTCTTTTCCGTGTCAGCCAGCAATGGCAATCCAAGTGTTGAAGGCGGTGACCTTGGCACTGTATCAAGAGGAATTGCGGAAAAGGTTCTTTCAGGAGAGCTCTCAAGTATCGACGAGCTAACTGTAACCATGCAGCCAACAAATAATGCACAACTGCAAAAATTTGTTTTGAAAAAGAAATAGGAGACCCCATGAAAAAGGTACTTATTATCCTATCTCTACTTTCTGCATTTCAGGCATCAGCAGAGAGTATCGGTCTTAAAGATCTCACTGAAAAGGTAAAGACTGGCAACTATGTGATTCTAGAAAAGGCCGAACGAGTCTATCAAGCCAAGAAATCAATTGATGAAGCTCGCGGAAGACTTTTACCAACCTTGAATCTATGGAAGATTGCTAGCATCGTTGTCGACCCCACTTCACTTTTAGATAGCGTCAACGATATCGCCCCATTTTTGGTGCCAAGCAATTGGTTTATCCTGAAAGAGCGTTCAATTCTGTTTTTGGCCGAAAAAGAAGCTTACCGGGCTTTATGGGCCAATGAATTACAGTCAGCGCGTGCAACCTATTTGAAAGTGTTGATGGATCAAACCTTATTAAGATTACTTTCGTCCTATGAAGGCGATTTGGCAGAGCTACAACTGATCGTGCAAAGTCGTTTTCAACTTGGTCTAGAACGGCAAGAAATTGTCAGGGACATTGAGATTCGCTACTTGTCCATTCAGGAAGACAAACAGAATGTTGAGTTGTTGGTAAGGGAAGAAAAGCGTCTCCTGACCTATATGATGGGCCTTGAGGCCGAAAAAGATGTAGATTTAGTAGGCGTGGATTTACCTAATGTTCCTAGCGCCGAAAAGCCGGACTACGATAAACTTGTTGGGCGGATGTTAACAGTTTCCCCAGAGACGAAACAAAATGGCCACCTACAAAGGGTTATCCCCTGGATAAAACGAGAACAGGCATGGTCATTTCTTGGAGGCTCTGCGCTCAGCCGGGGAGTTGCTGGTGGAGTCTTTGATCACCTCCCAAGTCCAGACGGATTAGGATTTGCTACAGCACCAGGGTTGAAAATAATCAACTCAGAAGCTCGCATTCTGGAAATTCAAAAACGTGGTATTACCGAGACCCTCAAGAGACAACTGAAGGCATCGATTGATTTGATCTCAGCCGCAATTGATATTTCCCCCTTACAATCGAAGAAAGTGAACTTGAGCGAGGAGAACATCGAACAGCTCAAAGACCGTTTGAGGATCGGTGAAAAAATAAATTTGGTAGAAATGGCAAATTACATTCAGACTAAGAATTTGGCCAAAGCTTCTTGGCTAGAAACTCAGTACCGCTTTATGTTTAATCGGGATCGCCTTAATCGTCTGCTCTTCTGGGAAGATTATGATTTGCTACCAGGTGCAGTTGAAGGAGCAAAAAAATGAAAAAGCTAATTATTTTCTGTGTCCTTGGGTTAGGGATTGGTTGCAAAGAACAAGAGATTAAATCTATGTTTGATGAGATGGCCAAGCAAAAGCAGGATGTTCAAAATGAGCTGGGCCAGTTTTCTGTCAATGAAAAAAGCTTGCAGGTTATCCAGCCCTTTTTTGAAAACAGCTTTGTCTTGATTACTGATCTTCTCAATCAAACTGATCCAAAGCAGACTTTGACTTCTGTCATGAAGGCTATAGGCCCTGACCAGTTTTGTGAAAAGACTGTTCTTGCAAAGCAAGACTGGGAAAAGATTGACTCACAATGCCGCAGTCAAGCTAGCTACCTTTGTAGTGAAGAAGTAAAAGGCTTGCCAAGCCTCTATAAAAGGCTATTTTCGGAAGCACCAAATGAAATCAAAATGAAATTAAACAAGAATTCCGTCTGCAAAGACTGGAATTCATAGAAAGGTAAATTGACAATGACAAAGATATCTCTACTTTTCGTGGGACTACTCGCTTCTAGTTATTCAAATGCCGCCGATGAGGTGACTGTAACAATCGATTCACACGTCAATGCATCGAACTATTTGCTAGAGACTTGTGGGACAGCTAAACATGTTGGTGGACTTAAGCCGCTGTTAGTTACTGTGATGCATGATGAATCCAACTACACAACCCTTACAAATAAGGACGGAAAATGGTGTGTCGTGATTAAGCGCTGGAAATATAATGGTGAGGTTTCCGTTGAGGCATCCGTATTGGCTAAGCAGGAACTGACATCTGGGATAGTTAAATTTAATAATTAGGAGGAAGATATGAAACAGTTACTATTGGTTTCGGCGATTTTTTTCTCGATGAGTGGTTTTGCCGGTGATGGGCACAAACATGGTGATAAGCATGGCCATGGCAAAGGCAAACATTCCGATGAAGAATGCCAAAAACATCATTCAAAGGATAAATGCGAAGAGATGGAAAAGTCCTGCAAATCTGATAAAGATATGGACAAATGTATGAGTAAAAAGATCGAAGGAAAATAATTTTTGGGTTTAGGAATTCACAGGTGTTCTTCGTTTTTTAGAGATGAGGAGCTTTCGCGCTTCATCTCTACCTTTCGTGAGACTACTTATTACTAGTTACTCATATGCAGCCAATGAAGTGACTGTAACTATTGATTCCCATGTGAATGCCTCAAATTATTTACCTTGCGGCACGGCTAAGCAGGAACTTACATCTGGTGAAATCAAAGTTACTCCGACGGAGAACAAATGAATACACTAACAAAGTCACTTACTGCTGATCGAAAGTTTCAAGCGCTGCTGATTGCAGCTCTTGCCGCTATTGGTATTGAGATATACTCATGGACAGGTGCATATCTCAATTCACTATGGTTTGCAGTCTCGGCGGGAATCTTTTGTGCCTTGGTGGGCTTTAATGTCCTAAAAAAGGGACTTACAGCTATATCTAAAGGAAGGTTCAGCAGTATTAATCTTTTAGTCACTGTTGCAGCTATTGGCGCCTTTATTCTTGCGGAGTATCAAGAAGCTATGGTTGTGATTGCACTTTTTGCCTTGGGGGAAAAATTAGAGGATTTCGGAATATCCTCAAGCAAGGCTGCACTAAAGGACCTTGCTGAGAAAACGCCTAAAAAGGTAGAAATCAAGGATCAAGGTCTGATCGATCTTGAATTGGTGAAAATTTCCGATCTTATGATCGTAAAAGCAGGATCTTATCTCGGCCTTGATGGTGTTGTAGAGTCAGGTAGCGGTCTTATTGATGAATCTAGCCTGACAGGAGAGTCCTTGCCGCGGGCAATTCAACAGGGTGATAAAGTGTTCTCTGGAACACATCTTCTCAATGGCTATTTCGAAGTGAGGGTTACAAAGCTATCAAAGGACTCCACAATTTCAAGAATCCTTGAACTGACAGCAAAAGCAACCGGAGATAAGGCAGATTTTCAAAGATTTATTGAACGCTTCTCAAAGTTTTACACTCCGACAGTCCTAATACTAGCGACTTTGATTTTTCTTGTTCCTGTTTTATTAGGTCAAGACTGGCACAAGTGGCTGGAACAGGCCTTGACGATACTAGTAATATCTTGCCCCTGCGCCTTAGTGGTTTCAACACCCATAAGTGTCTTCGCAGCAATTGGTAATGCAGCTTCTCAAGGAGTCCTTATCAAGGGCGGTCGCTATTTAGAGATCCTTTCTCAAGTGAATACAATCGCAATGGACAAAACACGAACGATTACTTTTGGAAGACCTGCCGTAACTGACGTTGTCAGTCTTGGCCATATGAACCAAGAGGAGGTACTGGCATGTGCTGCTGGAATAGAAGCTCTCTCTGAACATCCTCTCGCCTTAAGTATCGTCAATGAAGCTAAAAAGAGAAATCTGAGTCCACATTCTGTAGGCCAGTACCAAACAATTTTGGGAAAGGGTGCACAGGCTGAATGCTATGTATGCCAAAACAAGGAACATTTTATTGGTAGCAGAAGTCTAGCAATTGAAAAGCTGCCTCTTCCCGCAGGAGTTGAAGAAAGACTCGAGGAACTTTCACACCAAGGAAAAACCAATGTCATACTATGGGCAGGACAAGCCCTCGAAGGCATCATTAGTTTACGAGATCAGATAAAGCCGGAAGCTATTATGAGCATAGCGCAGTTAAAGACTTTTGGTATACAAGCTTTGATGCTTACCGGAGACTCAAAGGCTGCCGCAAATGCAGTCGCGATAGAAGTTGGAATTATCGACACTCATGCCGAACTTTTACCCGAAGATAAAGCAAGGATTATTTTCAGACTAGTCAGTGAAGGTCGCACCGTTGCGATGGTGGGTGATGGGGTGAACGATGCTCCGGCCTTAGCATCCGCCAGTGTTGGCATTGCCATGGGAGCGGCTGGAAGTGACGTAGCCATTGAAGCTGCCAACATTGCCTTAATGAATGATAGGTTGGAACTACTTCCTTACCTTGTCGCTCTTGGAAAGAAAACTTGGAGCACAATTCGTTTCAACGCAAGTCTGGCTATCATCGTCAAAGTCTCTGTGCTCTTAGCCGCTATTTTTGGTTACAGCTCGCTCACTCTTGCCATTGTCTCAGATGTCGGGCTTTTAATATTTGTGGTTTTTTTCAGCCTTCGGCTTTTGCACTGGAAGCCGACGGATTCTCTAAAATCTTGAAATCTACCGTTCCCTTTGCAAACAAAAGTCCACGAATTTTAACCGTCTTCGTGGACTTTCGTGAGTTGAAAAGTCCACCGCCGTAGACCTAATTCCAGAATTCAATCTTATTTCCAATATTTAGAAATTCATAAAAAGTCCGGCCGGCCTGGGCACACTCTTGCAATCTATTCCTCTTGAGACGCGAAAGTCTCGATAAGGAGGAAAAGATGACAAGTCAAATTCATTGCCCAAGGTGCGGAATGCCCGCCCTAGAGCATCTATCAAGTCATTCCCACTGTTGGGAATGTAACTATTCACCCGATACAGACCACGAACTTCGACAATGGCGAAAGCTGGAATTTCCAAATGAGTTTCCGAGCCTTCCATTCAAACGGAGACGTTCAGGTCTATGCCAACGACCGATTGGCTCTCAAGCATGAGACTCGATTGCTACGACTTTTATTTGTGGTCCATCGGACATCTGAAACTGAATAGAGATCCGGACTTTTTTGAAAACATTTTAACCAAGGAGGAATTATGACTAACGGTTCGTTCGATGTCTTAGTAGCGAAAGAATATGAAACCAAACAAAGTGGCATTCCTGAAAAGAAAACGGCCTGGAATCGAGTTGGTCGAGCATGGCCTTCCAAAGCTGGAGGGTCACTCAGCCTTGAGTTCTTCATGCATCCTGGTCAACGCTACGTCGTTCAATTTCTAAACAATGAGGTAAAAAAACATGAATAAAAGACAGTTCATAATGATCGCCCTGTTAATAACATTAGCTCCGTTCGCACACGCTTCGGTTGAATCCTCTTTGATGGGACTTAAAAACGTTCTTCTAGGATCGATTTTACCGATTTTTGCCGTGTTGGGGCTTGGTTTTGCTGCGTTTAGTTTTTTCACTGGAAATATCAATGCAAAACAGCATCTCGTCTACGCGGTAACCGGTGCAGCGATCCTATTTGGTGCCCAGAGCATAGTTGATCTCATTCAAAGGACAGTTCGATGAAGAACTGTCCAACCAGTAACATGAACAGATCTCAGCTATGGGGATTTGAAGTCAGCCACATCGTGACAGCATTCTCTGTACTTGCGGCATCAAACGTTATTCTAAACATGTTGAAAGCCCCCTTGATTTTATCTTGGGGGCTGGGCGTGGGCTCTCTACTTGGACTTCGAATTATTTCACATGGGCAAAAAAATGGACACCTGGAGCTTCTGTTTAAATTCGTCACAGCCCCACACATTTTTCTTGGACACAAAGATCGTTCATTGGGCTGCTCAGGAAAGGCATTATGAGAAAGTACTCTTTAACTAAGGCAATTCTTCAAACCAAATGGTGCGATGACGGAGTCCTACAAGGTGGCGATGGATCGACATTGAGGGGATTTGAATTCGAGCCTTTGTCATGTGGACTCTTTGAGGAAAATCTTGAGGGTCCGAGCGCCGAAGGATTTTTCCAAAAGGTTTCAGAGCTTATAACTAGATTGCCAAATTTCTTCCAAGGCCAAGTCATTCTTTCGCGGACCGAGATCAACAATCCAATACCTGGACTCAAGACGAAGATTATCGCTTTTGAAAAAGTGAAAAAGCCGGAAAGCTATTCACATCTCCAGGCTCTACTGTCTGAGATCAAAGTGTCGGTGGCACCCTTAAGCAAAGATTCTTGGAAGACTTACTTGGCCACAATTCTTGGCCCCGAAGTTCCAAATGGCAAATTGCCAGATATTGTCTGGGAAAAGGACCTCATTAAAGTCGGGAATCAAGTGCTCCGAGTGCTTTCTTTGACTGAGCTTCCACAAATTACTTGGAAAGGATGCCTTCAACCCATTTTTGAAAGCCAAATACCATTTACACTTTCTCTAAAATTTTCGATTCCTGATCGAAAGAAAATCAGACGGCAATTGGAGACAAAACGCCGAGTTAGCCATGCTCTGTCGGTCAGCAACTCCCTTGAGGTCAAAAACATCGAATCTAATTCCGTGCTGAGCTCCTCAGAAGAGACACTTGAAAGGATTTTGGTCAGCAAAGAGACCCTTTTTGAAATATCGTTCGCAATTAGCGTCTTGGGGTCAGAATTACAGACTAGCGATATCGTTAATGAGCTGGAAAGAGCGATTTCAGGAATTGGCAATGCCGGTCTTTATCCGGAAGAGCTTGGATCGCTCCCCGTCATTGTAAGCCACATTCCCGGCAACGAAACTCTTAGTATCCGAAAGCTTCCTATCTTGTCGCAAAATTTGGCTCAGATATTTCCACTACTTCATGACTATTCCAGACAAAATGAATTCTCTTCATTAGAACTCCGCTCACGAAGCAATGAAGTTTCACACCTAAATCTATTTTCGAAAGAGAATCTCAATTTTAATGCTTTCATTTGTGGCGCATCCGGATCTGGTAAGAGCTTCTTAATGAATGCTATACTTTCATCGCTGCTAAAGGATGAAACAAGAACGCGACTTTGCATCTTTGATATCGGCGGTTCCTATCGAAAGATTATTGAAGCTAATGGGGGAAAGAGCCAACTTCTTACCATCAACGATGCCAAAGCACTTCTTGCCACATTCCTACATTTGAAACCAGTAAGTGGAAACGGTTTTTATCGCACATTTTTAGAGACACTCTGTGGTTCTGGAAATCACATAACGCACTCGCACCGAGTAGCCATCGACGATCTGTTGAGACACTCAGAGGGCCAGCATCTAAAAATTGGCGATCTGATTAAGCTAGCCAGCGAAAAACAAGAACGCTTCTACCAAGACGTAGCCCATTGGTTAAAACCACATCTTCCTTTGGACAAAATACCAATTCGCAAAGATTTGGCACAAGTCATCGGAGCTCAGGTAACAGCATTTGATTTTAAAGAGCTAGACTCGGACCCGGTCTTACAACGAACAACTATTCTTCTTTTGTCAGAAATGCTCTGGGAGGATCTTATTAACGGCAAATACCCTCGAACTCTGATTGTCTTCGATGAAGTCTGGCGTTTCTTTGCCCAGAGTAAGAGCTTTTTGGAGGAGATGTACCGCACACTTAGAAAATATAAGGCCGGGATTGTGTCTATTACACAGAATCTTGCAGACTACGGCGATGAAGCTTTTGCAAAAATGATTTTTACAAATAGCTTCACCAAGCTCTTCCTGCAAAATGGAGCTGCTGCTGAATTTTTAAAGCAAACCTTCGATTTGCCTGACACCGATATCAGTCGTGCCCTATCGGTCACCTCTAAGAAACCGCATTTCTCGGAATTCTTTGTACTAAGCCCAGCTATGAGCCAAATCTTTCGACTCTATCCAACCCCTGAGTTTTACAAGCTAGCGAATACCGAAAACATCTCACAACCAAAGGAGTTAATTTGAAAAAGCTGATTTTAGTTGGTTTTTTAATGATCACACCATTCCATGCCAAGGCCGATCTTTGGGGAGGCGACCTGCCTCTTTTGGCGCAAATTGTTTTTAATACCCTTCACACAATGGTGGAGCTCGAACGTCAAACCAAGCATTTGGATGATGAGCTTGCGGGAATTAGGGATCGCATCTACCGAATCCAAACCATCGCCGATTTGGTTCATCCTTCGGAATGGGACAAGTGGAAGGACCCTAGAGAGGCCATCAATCGGTTGAGAATGATTTACCACACAATACCAAAGGAATATCGCTCAGAAAAATCAGACAATATTGAACATGAGCTTTCCCAAGCCATGAATATGGTCGCTCGGGTCACCCCTGAGGCAGCAACTAGCTTTCGTTCAGGAAAGGAGATGGAACGACGTGGAGCTGATGCTTCACCCGGCGTGGCGCAAAAGTTAACCGCGTCCGGTATCGGATCACTGATCGCCATGGAATCGCAATCTCAAGTGATACAGAGCCACATTACCAGTCTTTTGGCGCAGATGTTGGCCGAAGGAAATGAAAAGGAAACCAGGTCCATTGCTACCAAAGGAAGCTCCTTCAAATCTGTTGCGGTAAACCTGGGACAAAACTCAAGTCAGTTTTCGGAAGTTGTTCTTAAGGGTCGGGAAAAGTAATGAAGTATTCCATCCCAGCCATTGAAGAGTATGAAAAACTTTTGCCCGTAGCCCGGCAAATCTATGAACATACAAGTCATCTGAGTTGGCAGATGTTGCTCCCTCTTTTTCTGCTTTCGATTGCTTTTGGCTACACGAGTGATCTTGGGATAAGTGGCGCCGTTGTAATTAGGCTCAAGAGATTACTACTAGTGGCCCTATTGTTAGTTACATTTCCAATGATCGCGGAGTTTTGCCAAATTATGGGAGTCGAGATCGCCAAGTCCATTGATAATATGACAGGCATTGATATGGTCCTCGATGCTGCCGCTAAGCGGGCCGATGCCTATTCTTTCGACCTAGAAGGATTACTTAATCTCGGAAGTGATTTGCTGATTGGGACTCTGGTAATTTTAAGTTTTCTAATCCTGATCGTAGCACGATTTTTTCTCTTAGCCTTTCAGCACTTCTACTGGTTCTTGCTTGTTGCCCTAGGGCCATTCTTGATTTTGGGCTCGCTATTCGAGTCCTCAAGTGGGGTAACAAAAGGTCTATTTAAGTCTATGATTCAAATATCCTGCTGGCCGATTGTTTGGTCCATTTTGTCCGCGTTCTTAAGAGCCCTTCCCTTTGCATCGGCTTATTCAATTGAAGGAAATCTAATTACCATTGTTACCTTAAATCTGATCATTGCAATTGCTCTGCTTTTCTCGCCATTTATCGTTTCACAATTAGCAGAGGGCGTGAACCTCAGTGTCGGAGATACCCTTCGAAAAGGTGCCCTTAAGACCATCATGATGGCGAACCCAAAAACATTCATGGCATCTACGGTCGCAAAGGCTTCTTCCGCTTCAAGATACGCAAAATATACGAAAAACACATTTAAAGGAGGAAAATAGAATGTTCTTACTTTCATTTTTAATTGCAAATGCCTTCGCTGCATTTGAGCCAAATCCAACTCCTTTTCCCGTGTTTCTAAAAGAAGGTTTCAGCTCGATTCTGGAATTTGAGGAGACTCCTTCACAAGTTGTTCTTGGGGATCAAAATCTTTTTCAAGTTGAGAAACTTAAAAGTTCAATTGTTTTGAAGCCACTGGTTCCATTTGCAACGACAAATATGTTTGTCTATTTTAGGTCGAAACAGACCAGGCTCTTCATTTTAACAGCAGCAGAAGATGTTGAACCCACATATTACAGGAAGTTTTCCAACACGATTCCGGAGCTTACAGTCCCCGCTATCAATGAAGCAGTTCCTACCGACAAGACTCAAAAGGCCCTCGGTAATCCCGCTTCCTTAGTAAAACATAAAAGTACCTCCAAGAAAAAGAGGGAGGTGATCATCACGGCAGCCAAATTTGACCAGAAAAAGGACTTTCTTACTTTGGATCTAACGGTCTCTGCTGATTCGAATCAGAAACTCTCCCCTGCATGGGATTTAGTTCGGCTACGTAACAAAGAAAAAGTGATTGGACCTAGTAAGCTTTGGTCCGAACGCAGAGAAGTTCAGAAAGACTCGTCTATTAAAGTTCGGCTAATTTTCATGCGGCCAAACCTGTCTACAGATTTAAAGGACACGCGCCTAATAGTTCCGATTAAAGGTTCAACCCAAACACTGGCTGCTGAACTCAAAAGGAGTGAGATGTGAAAAGTCAGTCCAAATCAGAAAAGCTAAAAGACAAGCTTCTCGCTAGATGGTCCGACGAAGACTACCCAGGAGGTACTCCCCGATTTCAATTAGCTCTTCTTGCAAAAGACGTAGCAATATTCTTCTTGATTCCAGTTAGCGCCATTATTTTCTATAAACTCGTTGAATCTTCATTTTCAGAACCTAGAAAAAATTCTGTTCGACGCCAAGTTACAACGAAAGATGATCGTGCCGAGAAGCATTCCCAAATCATTCAGTTTCAACCCAATAATCAAGGCAAAGGCTCCGGAGCGCTATTTTCAAAAAGAGCACCCGGCACACTAGTCCGGGTAAGACTTATGAATATTGTAGAAACATTCGGGAACGCACCTGTGCATGCACAAATAATTGATTCTGGTCTTGGTAAAGAATTAGTTGGTGCCACTATAATTGGCGACGCCTCTCCGGAAACCAGCATTAATAGAATCAAAATTGACTTCAAATTTGTTAGGCATCCTAGCCGACCTGATATTGCAGTTCCAATCTCGGCGCGAGCAATTAGTCTTAATGGAACTTATGCTCTGGCTGCTGCAAAGAAAGAAGGGATGTTTGCTCGTGCTGCGATTCGGTCTGGGGCTAACAGCAACGCAAACCTAGATGGTGGCAAAGGTGACCAGGATTTTAGGACCCTAGTTGCTCATGCCGTTGCAGCTGGGGTCATGCAGGAGTTTCAGTCAGAAGCCTCTGTCGCGCATAACAACGCGCAAGTTCTAATGTTACCACCAATGACCGAGTTCTTTGTTGAACTTACCGATTACTTCCCAGGGCAAAAATAATGAACAATCAAAACGATTCCTGGCTACTACTTTTACCGTTTGGCCTTTTAATTCTGTGGGCGAAATATTTCTTTGCCTCACTTCCGGGACCTCTTTTTGTCGTTTCCATCACTTTTACAGTTGTTGTAGTCTTCGTGGGATTGATTGGAGTGGTTTATCTTTTTTCGCCATGGTCGAAGGAAAATCGAAAACGTCTGGAAATCGTTAGGGAAATCCCTTCGGAGCTTCTTAGCCCTGATTCTCAATCAGTGATTATGGGCCGAGATGACAATTTAGACGAAAATATCTATCTGCCCGATAATATTCGAACCAGACACGTCCATATTCTGGGAGCAACCGGATCAGGTAAAACTGAAAGTGTAATTTTAAATTTCCTTCAGCAAGATGTCCGACGTGGATTTGGCAGCGTGATATTGGACGCAAAAGGAGATCAATCCTTTTTGGATCACCTCCAGAAATGGGTTCCTAAAGATCGCTTGAGAATCTTTGATCTCACCGAAGCTTTATCATTAGGATACAACCCCCTCGAAGCAGGTTCTCCTCTAGAAGGAGCACAAAGAGTATTCTCGTCACTTTCGTGGTCTGAAGAATATTACAAATCTAAGGCTTTCTCTGCTTTGCAAAAGATTTTTCAAACATACTTTGAGATCAACTCAAGAAATCCGACTCTGGTTGAAATTTCTAAATATCTAGCGACTCCAGATGCCTATTCGTCTTTTGTTGAGGATGAAAACTTCCCAGCTTCGCTTGCAAATAAAGAATTTCAGGATCTTTCAGGGCTAAGGGACCAAATCAAATCTTTAACTCTAGGGCACCTTTCAACAATTCTGTCCCCAAAGCCGTTTACTGGCATTGACCTCCATTCAGCATATGACGGAAAGGTAATTTACTTCAGGTTACAAAGCCTCATGTCACCACAGATCGTTACAGTGCTTGGTAAACTCATTATCAATCATCTAAATTTTTTGGCCGGCACGGCCCACAGGAAACGAACCGAAGATAAGGGGCAGGCAAACCAAAGCAAGCTCGTTCCAATTTATTTTGACGAGTTTGCGACGTTTGCCTGTCCCGAGTTTGCAGACCTAATTTCCAAGGCCCGCTCAGCTGGCTTTGCTTTGCATTTCTCGCATCAAAGTGTTGGTGACGTCATTGAGGTTTCACCGGGCTTCCTAAGTCGAATTACAGACAATGCTGCGACTAAAATCATTTTGCGAATCAATGACCCCGATACAGCAGAGTTCTTTGCGCGCTCATTCGGCACCAAAGACATTCAGAAAACCACCCAGCGAATTACCAATTCAAAAGATATTGATTCAGCCGAGGTCATAGGCGAAGGCACCAGTCGCGATGCTCATCAATTTCGAGCTTCCCCTGATCTGCTGAAGACACTTCCAACTGGGGTCGGCGCAGTTCTTGTAGCCCATGGCAAAGAGACTCCACATGGAGCTTCCAGTGTATTTAAGATCCGGTTTCCGGAATTGAACTCAGAGGAGATTGGGCATTAAAGCAATGATTTCAGGTGTTTAGATAATCCAGGTAGTGTATGGTAGCTTAGTCAAAAAGAAGGAATGACATATGAATAACAAGAAACATGGTCCTAAAAAAGGTGCAGCCAAGAAATGGTCCGAAAGACTCAAGCAAATTGGAGAACAACCACCTCCTGAAGACCTAATGAAAATTCTCAATCAAACAGAAAAGCCAAAGAAAACTGCAAAGCCAGCTATTCCCAATAAGGATATGGAAGTTTAATGAAGATTCTAAGGGGGATAGATCAACTGAAGGAATTCATCGCTCAGGAAGACTGCAGCGATGGCTGTCTGGCCGATACAGGCTTTCTCTATGGTTCTTCATACACTGATGACCGCGTATATAAACAGGCACTCGAGACCTCCATCATCCTTGAGGAAAACAATATATCGATCCACACCAACGTAATAGGTCGAATGGAATTTGTGGATCTCGTATTTAGAAAGCAGCTTACACTGGGTGCGATTTCAATTTTTTCTGCAATGAACCCACAATCAGCTCACAAATCGCTTTATGACTATCTTAAAAAGATAAGAGATGAAGACACCGCTGCAAAAAGGCAAAAGCAGTCCTTTAAAATTGGGGAAAATCAACTCAAGAAACTTCGAAGGAAACTAGAGGAAGTTGCTGGCCCTGCGGGCTGGCTTAATTTCTGTTCAAAATACGCCGGACAAATGCTTATTAACGAATGGACAATTCTAGAGGATGATCTCGGCCTTTACTTTATTGAAGTGATGGAGGGCCAGACCTCAAGTTTGGTACCAAATCCTCTTCACTGGCGAGATATGGTACAAACAATGGGCGAACTTGGCATGCGCGGACCCGACGCTATGATTATAAACTTATTCAAAGCATGTTCCCTTAATCTTCTAATTACAGCAGATAAAGACTTCGATCTCTTCGGTTTCGATGACGTTAGCTTGAAAGACAAAGCTATCCTGATTCTGGAAGAATCGCCTCGTGAAGACTCCGGACTCCATATCGTTGGGCAAATCTAGACCTTAATTTGTTTTGTGATTCACAGAAAAGCAATTGAACTCCACTCAACCCCACCACTAATCCCGTCCTCCACTGAAACTGTAAACAGGAGGAAAAATGAAAAGAGTAATTTTACTGAGTCCATTGCTGGCTCTGATGGTCTCGTGCAGCACACTAGATCAATCGCTAAAGTTCGGCGCAGCGGCCGGGGCACTGGCTGGTGCTGCTGCCATGTATGCAGGACATGAAGCACATGGCAGTCCGCCTCCCTCGCAGGAGCTTGGCACCGGTGCAAGCATTGGCTTAGCTGTGGGATTAATTTCATCCTACTTTATCCATCAAAAAGTCATAGAGGATCGAGAAGAGAGTTCTCGCCAAACGGAAATCTACTTCGGGGATCTGCCGCCCAGCCCATTTGTATTTCCTCAACCTAAACAACAGAAGAGAGGTCACTAATGAAAAGAAAACTGCAAGTTATCTTAAGCGATGAGGCATGGGCTGCCATTGAAACCTCGTTGAAGGATTGCAACGATGGTTTCATTAATGGCTCCATAAATTATTCGGATATTATCAATGAAATCGTACTCAATTCAAAAATTGACATAAAACTACTCCAGGCAAAACATACCAATATTCGAAAATCTCTGCGTTTGATGGCTTCTCAAAAGGAAATCGATATCGAATCTGCCATCAAAGCACTGATGGACCTAAAATCAAAAACTACAAGAAAAATGCAAAAGCCTTCCAATCTGTCATTTGAAGGAGCTGAATAATGCCAGCCAGTTTGTGCAAACCAAACCTATCGACTCAGCTACTCCAAATCATAAAAGATCATGGACCGATCACCATTGATCTTCTTCAGAGGATGACATCCCATCCAATGCCTAAAACAAATCTTCGCCAGTCTTTGGCAATGCTAAAGAAACGAGGCCTTATTGATGGCGTCTGCTTGGGACCTCAAACTACTTATTATCAGACTTCGCAGGCCCTCCCAAGCAGACGGGAGATTGCTGAGAGATTAAGTATAGGCCCCGATGAAATCACCCATCCACTTCTACGAAAACAAGACTGGGCCCACAATCAGTGGTGTGAATTCTGGGCTCACGCTATTAAACGGATCTATCCTGACGTTCAGATTATTCGAGAAGACTCTATAGGAAGTTATGAAATCGCAAAAAATATATTGCAGGTTAAAGAGCAAGATTTTGATTTGCTGCCGGACCTGCTGCTTATTTTTCCAAAGTCAGAAGAACATGAGGCAATCTCCATCGCATTTGAAATTGAGCGCACGCGTAAATCAGATCGGCGCATCATGCGAAAGCTAAGAAAATACCTGATGGGAACCCGCATTGATGGACTGATTTACATTTGCGACTCTGGCAGGCTTTCGGAAACAATCAGGATGTTGTATGAAAAAAAATTGGCGGAACAAGCCCTACGTATTGGACACTACGGTGAACACTTCTTTCTTTTTTCTGACTCTATGGCTGGCGGCGGCCCCGAGCTAAATCGCCTCTTCAATGCAAAAGGTCAGGCGGTGAACTTCATTGATTGGTGCCTGCAATTACGAAAAACGAAACGCACTTTGCGACGAGATGCTCAGTTCGAAATTTAATTAGCCCTCTATATGGATCTACTCAAATATTTCGCCACCAAATAAACTTCTTTTCCTCTGGCGAAACAGACAATTAGCTCACACCACCCGCCGCTCATTTCCCCTCTGGCGCTTCCTGACCACTCCCAAACAACATCTAGCGATGTTTTATGTTTGAAAGTGGTCAGGAAGACGGGTTAACGGCGGCGGGTGGTGTATGTGTTAATAGAATAGAGATAAGGATGACACAGGGAAATATAGGAAGAGATAGGAATGGAACAGAGGAAAGAAGAAGGATAGATTTAGAGACTGATACAAAGTTCTTTGAAAATCAAATAGTACCCATGTGGGCTTCTACGAAGGTCGCAGCTTCGATGCTCGGGATCTCGCCAAATGCTCTTCGAATTCGAAAATGCAGAGGTGAAATTGAGTGTCGATATTTCGGCAAATACCTTCGATTCAATGTTTGTGATCTGCAATCTCACTTTCGTTTGCAACGAGAGGAGTAAGCGATGGCAATTAAGAAGGTATTCGAAAATGGCAAGACCAAGTATGAAGTCATAGTTAAAGTAAGAGATAAATCTGGTCGTCAGAAAATGCGCAGGAAACGTTGGTTCAACAATGAACGCGAAGCGCGCAAAGCTGAACTTGAGATTCTGATGGAGTTAGAAGGTCACAAAACGAAGGTGACCTGGAAGCAGTGGATTGTGCACGTACTAGAAAAGTACCGAATTGAATATAGGACTTCGACCTACTTCAACTACAAACACTGCCTCAATAAGTGGTTTAACCCCGTCTGGAATGACAAGTTCATTGATGAGATTAAACCCAGTGATGTTCATGCAGCTGTGTTTGAGTCTGCTGCACAGACCTCAAGCTACACCAAGCGTGGACTCATCAAGATTGCAAAGCGTATTTTTAACATTGCAATTGAAGAAGGTTTAATCGTCCGCAATCCGGCGGTTGGAATCAGAGTAAGATGTGCTGAGGCTAATCAAGCAATCCTCAATAAAAATGAAATTGAGATCTTGCTTCGTGAAGCAAAACGAACAGACCACAGATTCTTTCCGCATTGGACGCTGGCACTTCTGACGGGAATGCGCTCAGGAGAACTTTATAGCCTAAAGTGGACCGATGTGGATCTTGTCACAGGCAAGATAAACATCAGTAAGGCATGGACCCGCCTGAATGGCGAGGGACCAACCAAGACGGCAAAGAATCGGATTTATCCAATTTCAGGTGAGTGTCGAAAGTTTCTTGAGGAGTTAAAGATTAAGCATGCAAAGGACTCTGCGTTTGTACTTCCAAGACTTTGGGAGTGGGACCAAGGAGACCAAGCAAAGATCTTAAAAAGCTTCTGCGAGGAAATCGGCATCACACAGGTGAAGTTCCATGACCTCCGAGCTACGTTCATAACGCAAATGCTTAACAACGGAGTTCCCCTTTCTAAAGTGATGGCCATTGTTGGCCACTCTTCCTTGAAAACGACCCAAGGCTATTTAAGGCTTTCGGGGAAAGACATCGAGGGAGCGACTGAAAGCCTCAATATTGAGGTTCCAGTCATAGAGGAAAGGCTCGACAACGTAGTTGAGCTTAAGCGCAGGTAGCTTGACTGGTCTGGTAGCAATTGGTAGCATGGGTGCTGATTTCGATGAGAAATCGATGGGTTAACCTAGACCAGAGTTACCCATCCAATTTTCTCGCGTCAAGGTGATTTTTGTTTGAGCCTTGGACAAATGTCCTATCCTATTTTTGCAAAAAGCTTTTTCTCTATGCGCTCAAGGCGCTCGATAATATCTATCCCGCTCCCCTTACGACGAACCTTCAGGCCAGTCTTCAGAAGGCTATTCATGAGAGTCTGATAAGGGATTCCCTCTTCATCAGCAACCTTCTGAATTTCAACCAGGAGGTCCTCATCATAGCGTACAGACTTAAGAACCTTGTTGGCTCTCATCTCATCGACTGACTTAGCTTTGGCCTTTGCCTTCAGGAGAACCTCTTTAGTGAGTCCACCAGGGCCAACCTTGACGGCCTTTTCGAAGTCGAAAGGTTCATTGATCAAATCATCTTCTGAATTCACTTTCTTTCTTGCCATCTTTTCACCTCATGCTTTTCAGCTTTTCTTGCGCTAATAATCCGGTTTTCTTTGCCGTCCCGTTCGCCGTGGATGACGACAAGGACTTTCAATTTGATGGAAATCCCAAGTGACTGGAAACGGTCCTCGACATCCGAGCTATTTTCGTCGTCAAAGACGATCAGAGTATCTGGATGCCTAAGAACAGATTCTGCCTCTTCGAAGCTAACCCCATGCTTTTTCAGATTCGTTTTTGCCTTCTTTGGGTCCCATGTAAACTTCATCTACTATATTGTACTATATTGTAGCACAATCTCCCAGTTATTTATTAGGTCGTCGTAAATTGAGACGCCTTTAGATCTGGTGACATATTCCCGTGTCACCACAGTGTCACCAGCCTGTATGATATTTGGTGATGCGCTGTGCGGCCAAAGAAAACGCATAAACAAGTAACTGAAATCACAGAGAAAGCCAGGCCCCTGGCCAATTTGATTTGAGAAAGTGACTGCCGGCCGCTGATTAGATTTCACGATCTGAGAGCAAGCTTTTGCACGTCGATGCTTTCTAAAGGAGTGCGCGTCTTTTATGTCATCCATGCGGCGACTAAAAAGAGGGAAGCCATGGATCGACAGACGATGGAACTGTTGAAACAAAGAATGAGGAGCTTGGGACTATGAAAAATCAAGCTGTGCGCTTTAAGAATGCGACCAAGTTTGGAAAGTCTCTTGGCTTGTCAGAGATCGAAAAGCTCAAAGCAGCCCGCACAAAAAAGAAATTTTCACAGGCCCAATTGGCAACTCTTGTTGGTAGCAAGCAACCAGCGATCGCAAGGATGGAGTCAGGCTTGGTCTCTGAGGTCAGTCTCGACTTCTTGGCAAAGATCGCCATCGCCCTGGATGTGTCGTTTACCTTCAAACACGCCGCATAACCCGTTTTAGATTTTCAACCACTAATTCTAAACGGACTACGCTGCCTAATGACTGGACAAAAATAGTACTTTGGAGCTGGCTGTAATCTGACGCAGACTTGAGTAAAGTGATTTCAGTAACTTACGATGGGCTTGCTACCCCATCCAATTTTCCTCTCGATTTTAGAATACCAAAAAAAAGTTAAACAAGGCCCGATAGATGGCCTATTTCAATAGAGAAAGAGCGACTCGGTCAGCCTTTCAGTGAATTTCGATATATTTCCGATTTTGGTGACACCGTGGTGACATGGTGGTGACACGAAAAATCGACCTTCTGAAGCCCCACATTGGACTATTTTTAACATTCCGGCGGCCACCTTTGGCCGAACTGGCAGGAGACTTTATGTATGACATGTTGGTTAAACTTATAATCGCGGCTGTGCTTTTGGAGTTGGGGATATCCTTCTCGAATTTCGGCGATTGCTCTTCCTTGGAGTGCCGGAAGGAGTTTCATCGTCCGCTTCATTTCTATCCAAATATAAATTTGATCAACTCAGAAAAATTACCTTCACGCCTTGCTTTCAAAACCGAATTTATATAGGTCTGCCGATGCATTTTCGCATTACCTCTAACCGCTTGCCCCCAAGTTGGAACGGTGATGCCCTTCTTTTTACAAATGTATTCAGTAAGAATCCGAGTAGTGCGTCCATTTCCATTTGAGAAGGGGTGAATAGTAAGCAAAGCCTCGTGAAACCGAGCCATTGCTTCCTTCTTATCCATTTTAGCTTCATCACTTAGCCAAAATTTTAGATCTCCTTCTAATTTTTTGATATTTTCTTTGATATAGCCAGGATGATTGAAATCCTCATTTGCCAATTCACGATTTCGAAATTCTCCTGCCCATTTCCAAACCTTTTGAAACATTTTTTTATGAAGCTTGAACCAAAACATCCAATCCATGCCGTGGTCAGAGCAGTCATCGAGCCAAACCAGACCTTCAATGATATTTTCTTCCTCGACCTCATCTAATTCTGCGACAATTTTGATGTGCTTTAGCTTTGGCACTAAATCTTTTAGCGACTCATTAGGTAAAGGTGTTCTTCCGTCGCGATCTTTGAAGACAATGCGATCTACCACACATTACCCTCATCCATGAGCTTGTTCTTCAATTTTTGAATTCTTGGCTCCAATGCACCTTTAACTTTTTGATCTTCTAAACTCATATGAAGATCAGCACTCGTTAAAATCCTTTTTGCTTTTTCGTAAGCTTTGCTTTCAATGAATGCGGCCATTTCAGACTTAGGCACAAACATATATACAAACTCACAGTTCATTGCCTCTGCCGCTGTTTTTAAAGTTTCAACAGTTACTTTTCCTTCCGCCTCACGACGCTCAGCTTGGGCAATTGATGAAGTAGATAACTCACAAGCATTTCCAAGTTTTGAGAGTGTCATACCAAGCGCTTCTCTCATTTGACGAATCCAGCCCTGTTCAGCTTTAAATAAGCTGGTCTCAAAGCCCCTAAATCGGGTCTCTATTTGCTTAAGTGCTAGTGGATGACTTGCCATACGACCCCCCTTCGAAAATTATATAAATTTACATAAATTAAATCAACTATTTTATATGTATTTACATATATTTATTTGTAAACTATTGAAATTACTAGATATATCAAATTGAAACAGTATTTCTAAGGAATTCAAGGCTAGGATCTTCAAATACTTGCGCCCAACAGAGTTGCCCATCCAATTTTCCCCCTCGAAAATTGGCACCCGGAAAGATAAAAAACAAGTTAAAACAAGTAACTGAAAAGCCCAGAGCAAATACTGATCCCCTGAGAATCGCAACTTTTCTCCGAGGCCAACGAATTCTTGAACCATTGGAGATAGAATTAGAATCGGTAAGGTCAGAACCAGAGAGATCCCAAATCGTTTGCGAAAATCTTCGACCAATTGCCCGTGATGATCATGGTGACATGAAGGCTTCTTCGCATTGTCTACGACATGCGCCTTTGCCATGGACGCATCATGATGATGCTCATGATGCTGGCTCTGTTCTATATCCACGAGAGTCTCCTTGGTTCACAAAATGTCCAACCGCAGTGCCAATATGTCTCGGCCTCAACGATCTTTTTCACCTTAGATGTTCCCAAGGCACTGCCCGCAAATTCTTCAGCAAATAAAAGCGGCTACAAGGAACGACTGGCGTTTATGATCAACAATACGGCTAGTCCGGTCATAGAACTCATACCCATCGCGACAACCTTTGTCGGTTTTAATATTGCCAATATTGGCCAGGGTTTAAAAGCCGCCGGTGTTTCTGAAAAACATTCGCCCTACGGAATTTTAGTCCAAGCAATTCCATTTGAATTTCTCAGCATCGCTCTTCTACTCATCACTTTTAGTAGCATTTACTTTCAGTGGAAAAAGCCTTCGGCACCTATGCATAAATTGCATTCTCCAAAAGCCCATTCTGAAGCGATGGACATGGATATGACAATGGATAATAGTAAACCGGAAATTAAACCTCGCTTGTTTAATTATGAACTATTTGAAATATGCCAACCCCTATAATTTTCTCGCACTCGCTATCGCTGATCGAACCCCATCCATTCCCAATCACCAATGAACTGCACTGTCTGTAAATGAATCGTTATCAAAAAACAGATCTGAGGTTGAGATCACTTCAGAGTCCATCAGGGGACTGTTGCCTCCGCCGCCTGGCTCGTAATAATCGTACTTGCCGACAAAATCAGAGTCATCTTGCAGATCATAAGGAAAAAGACGGAACTCATCTAAATTGGGATCGGCCTCAGAATATTCATATCCTGGAAGTTCTTTCAAGAAATCCGGAGGCAGGTGTGTCATAAACTCCTCAAGTTCGGCTTCACGTCTTTCTGCGACCATGCGCTCGATTAGCTTTCCTAAATATTTATTCCAAGAGTTGGGCCTAGTTGGGTTGGGCCCAATATCATAGAAGGGAACTTTGATTTTCGCTCGCAAACTCATAATCAAATCATACGTGCTGGGGGCTTTGGCTTCTGCGGGAAAGCGATTAATCAGCTCTTCCCGCGACAACCGCAATGCGATCAAGGACCAATTGGCAGTGCTGACCTTATTCGCCTGGCTGGTTGCAAAAAGGGCATCATCATACGCGGACTTTATGCTGGATGAAAGCAAAGTTACGGTCGCTCTGTTCGCTTCTGCAATTCTTCTCTCTAAGGCATCTTCACCGTATTGCATGACCGCCAACAACCAACGATCGGGCCGAATTGCATTGTAAATGGTGCCAACAATCATGTTCTCGTCGGTGGCATAGTCCTCATCTTCAAAAGCCTGCATTAAAAATTGATTGTGCAGTTCTCCGCCGGCTTCTTCTTCGTCGTAGGCCTTAAAGAGTTCATAGGTCGGAATGGAAACATCTTCTAAAATAGCGGGCACCAACGCCACGCCACCTACCGCAACACCCACGCCTAAGCCTGCTGCTACGACTGCACTTTTTAATGAGATCAAATAAATCATTCCGGCAATTCCCAATCCGACGCCGGCATCCCTTGCAATCGGTTGACCCACTTCTGTGGCATAATCATAAAGCGTGAGCGGTTTCTTCTCAATAATCGCTTTTTTCCACATCTCAAGGGCTGGCGAGTAAGCCGACAAAGCCACATTCGCAAAACCCACGGCACCACTGAGCTGCTTCCAGCTATTTTTCATCAAAATGCCAAGTCCCGGATGTTCAGGAATAGCAGGAACTTTCTGATAGGCCGCCACCACAAGCTTGGGTTCTCCGTCGACAATATTTATATCTAGGGAAACGTCGATCAGCTGGCGACCTTCAACAAAGAATTGCTGCCTTCTGACCAATTCACTTTCCGTATAAAAATTTTGATTGAGATTTTCTAGAACAACAGCATTTACAAATCCAGAATCTATAGCATTCACTCCCGCTTCTCTGAGAACACGAATGCCTTCATTGTGGCGACTGCTTTCAATCGCTTGCACCACATCGCTGGGCGGCTGCATATCTTTGACAACAATGACCGCGTCTGCAGGAGCATCACGCATAATCGCTTCCAAATTTGGCCTAGTTCTTTGCTCGGTGGGTAGGTTTGAGTATTCGATCATAGATCCATCGGCATTACGCACGGTCACTGAGTGAAAATAGGGATCGGGGGATGGGGCTGGGGCTACCTGCCAACCAAAGGTATCGGTAAAATATTCTCTATTCAAATTAAAGATTTTTTGCCGAATCTCTTCCGCATTGACTATGGAATTCTCGCCGTAAAAATTGAGTCCACTTTCGTCGGCGGAAGCAAGGATGCCTATTAACGCTTTGTAAAACTGCTCGCCTCGACTGCCAGTCGCAAACTTAAACTGCATTTTTTTACTGTGCAGTGCATAGTCAACAAGTGCGGCATAGTTTTTTGCCCATTGAATTTGGTCATTGGCAATAAAAGTAAAGAAAAGACCAATCTCAGAAACATCCGCAATCTTAAGCCCTTTGACCCCAAGGTTTTCCCCAATTGCACGACTCTGCAAGCGCCCGTCGTCCACCTTACCCCGAACCACAGCTGGCCTGCCAAATGCGGCATTAAGGGGTAACTGATTTCTGGACTCGTTGATATCGGTAAAATGAATGACTGAACGGTCTTCAGAATGATCACCATTTTCAAAAAGATTCAAAAGTTCCGCAATGCCGTTGGAGGTGCTATCTGTTATATGCGTGGCTCCACTTAGACCTCGTTGGATATAAGTGTCACCGACAGGATTCTGACCTGTGGTCACCCACATATTAGGCCCTGAGTTCAAAAGGCGACTGATGACATTGGCCTGAGTTTTCAGTTCCACACTGACGAGGTCAGCAATAGGAGCAAGACCCAAGTCATTAATCACTTTCGTCACCAAAGAAATTCCGGGATCACCTTTGGCCATAAGATTGATCAAACTATTTTTTAACGAAGCCAGTTCTGTTGGCGATAAATTCTGCAGGGCTCTTCTTTCCGCATCGCCGAACCCCCTCGCGAATTCCGTCTGCATCTCGAACAAAATATCAGACAGATGAGGTGCGCTTTCACCGCGCAGGCCCTCGACAAACCGGGCAAAAAGATCCGGATATTTAATCGCCGTTTTTAAATCAAATATGCGTGGAAAATCTACCAAAGAAGGACTCGAACCTAAAAATTCATTCACCCATTTGGTAAAAAACACGCGATTGACGTTGGACATAAATCGGATGACTTCTGATGTCCAAACTCCCGTCCCGCGAAGTTCAGTATTTAGTATTAAGTCATCGATGATTTTTTTTCCCAGGACTTCCCCGTTAAGATCTACATCGCTGACCACCAAACCGATTTTGTAGGCAGAAGCATCTTTCCACGAGTCAAACGATAACGTCGCGTGCACAAAGGCAAAATATTTTTGATACAACGTCCATTGATCGAATCCACTATGCATTTTACGAATATCGATAAAGGTATTTGGATAGCGGCGCTCTGTAAGCTCAAATGCTTTTTGCAAATTGCCATCGGTCTCAAGCAATGTGGCCTCGATCTCTCGGGAACCATATCTGTACCAGGAACCTTCCACCTTCGTCCTGTCGTTTATAAGATGATAGGCGCGACCTTGAATTTCTTGCAGAAAATGTCCTTGCTCATGCCAAAAAAGATCCAAAGCAGTTTCATTGGGACGATCGGGGGTTTTGTAAACAAGCTTGCACGGTTCTCCACGACAAAAAGCGGGGATTGTATCAATTGTCCCACCGATGCCGTCAGAAAGCCTTATGGTGATATTTTGCCCTTTAAACCACTCTTTAAGCACATACTGACGAAGAACCGACATTTTCCCGGTATCAAATTCCGTCGCAAGAGTTTGAAACTCCGCAAGAACTTGTTGCCGAGTCTGGGTAAACTTCGCCTGATGCTGAAACGGAATATTGTCTAGCTGTGTGTGCATGGCATAATCATGATGATTATACATGTCATCCACCACGCGGATCACTACAGCCTGCGAAGAATTGACGATGGCCGCCCAATTCAGTTGCGGGCTAGAATTGAAATAGAAAAGGGTCAAAACCGCAGACAAAACTCCGGTCCCTAAAACCGCTAAGATGCTTTTCCAGCGACGGTGAATAAAGGATTCTTTATTAAACACAAGTCCTCCTTAGATTTGTCTGAATCATGGGTTCCTCTCACATATTCCAGAAACATCAAAAACGAATGCACGTCGGCACGTTAGCCCTTGCTGGCAAGCCGGCGCTGGGCCGTTGCACCACTCGCCGACAGCTGCGACCACGCTGCACACACCACTGACACAAGCGTAAGGGCTTTGACATTTCAATCCACTAGCAAGCCCCTCGCAGAACTCGGCGCGGCCGGCCAAGCGACGGCAGGTCATCTGAGTTCCACTGGTCACACATTGCAGACTGGTTGAATTGCAACCCCTGTTGCCTAAACAAGATTCATTTTCACCCGCGGGTCGACGACAAATCTGCCTTGCCCCTTCCGAAGTGCATTTCAAATCTCCAGTGCACTGAGCACCCCCCAAACAAGATTCACCTTCGCTTGCTGGCACACGACAATATGAATTCATGGCTCCGTCAGCGGTGACACAAGTGAACTCGGACCGACATTTCAATCCACCCGCAGAACCCTCGCAAGCTTGATTCAGCCCCGCCAGACGCACACATTTAAGACTGGTCAGATTGAATGCCGCACAGCCTAGACCCGCAGCACAAGTGCGAAGATAATCGCAGGATTCGTTTTCTGCTGCTGGAAGCAGGCAACGACTGATACCCGCAGTACTTCCAATACAAGCAAGCCCCAGATCTTTGTTACAATCCCGACCATTGAAAGAACCACCGCAAAGATCATTCAAAGTTCCTTTGCGTTCACAAGTTGGATCGGCTTCACCCACACAGTCCAGATCCCCCGCACAAGTTCGTCGACGACAAGACTCGCCAACTTGTCCGGGGCCTTGGCAGCGACTTTCAGAGCCATTAATATCAACACACCAAAGTTGATCACCTTGACAAGGAATACCCGCGGCAGAACGACCACAAGCTTCATTCAAGAGACCTGCCGTACGACAAAAATTTTGTCCCACGGCAATTGTCACACAGGCACCCTCGGTGCAAGGTCGAGCATCCGAAGGATTACATCTCTGGTCAGGCCCTGGAATATTTTGGCAAACTCCAGCGGAGCAGGTTAAAGTTCCAGTGCACTGGGCACGAGTTAAACAAGGCCCACCAACACTTGAAGGTCGAGTGCATACACCGTAGGCCGCACCCACAGGACTATGCATGCAACTGAGTTCCGAAGAATTACAGCCAACGCCCTGGCCACACCATCCCCCCACTGTAGACGGTGGCACACAAATTCCACCGGCACATTGCGAACGTGCATTCGCACAAGGAGGACTATTGGCATTGCAAAATGAATTGTCCGGCAAAGGTCTTTGGCAAGTCTTTGCTCCCGCAGCGCCCGCGCAACTTGTTCCATTCTCGCAAATTCCGGCGCCAGTCTGACCACAGGCTCCGCCGGGGCGGATGCTGGGAACGCAGGCTCCCACCAGGCCCCCGCCGCAGGCCAATCCAGGCCCACAAGTCACTTCATTCAGATTATAAAAAAGACTTCCGCAAGCGTGATTCAAATCCAAAAATCGACGACAAGTTCCAGATTTTTCCTGACTTGTTCGCGCACACCCAAGACCGCCACCGCAAAGATGTGACAGATCACAAACAAGACCTTCGGTGGTGACTTCATTCACACAGACACCTTGATAGCCACAGGCAAGACCTTGTTGGCAACCCAATATGCGATTTTTGATCCGACAGGTTGAACCCATCGGCAGGAGGGCGCCCCACAGTCGGCTGGAACTGGCCAAGGTTGACTCAGATTCTGGGTTACCAAAAAGCTGTGGAAATTGCACAATTACCATTTTTTGTAGAACGGATTTTTCATCATCGCTGCTGGCCTGTTTTAAAAAGTAATTTGCAAGCAAGACGCATTCTCGAACGGTGGCTTGCGAATGAATAAACGTTGATAGAAGCGCAATGCGCAGTTGTGTTTTCCCATAGGAGTTCAAACTAGACAGCGTCTTTACCACTTCATAGACACCCCAGCTGGTCAAATATCTACGAAATCCATAAGCCGAATTAAAAGTCTTTAATTGCGAAAATAGACTCAGCACTGCTGAATGTAATTTTCCGTCCCGCGAAGATCCCCAGTTGTAGCGAAGCAGCTCATTTAATTGCCGCAGTAAAGTGGGAATAGATTTCTGTTCCAAAACTTGCAGCTGAGCCTCATAAAATAATTTTGCGCCCTGACTGACTGTCATGCGATTTGAGGCTATGATCAAACTACCCACTTGCGGATTTACCAAGGAAAGTTCTTCTTCATAGGGTTCGGTGGTAATACTCGATCGTAACGCTTGATATTTCTCAACGGTGTTTGCAACCGCAAGTTTTGCCACCTCAAGACCGTAGTTAATGCTTTTGTTTTCAATAACTCGATTGCCAACTTGCAGTGGCACAGTGCGGGCTCTGCCGACGCCTTCGATACGAATACGGGCTTCTTGATAACTTCCTGAAACCACTGGAATCGTCAGATCACCACTGAAGTCCCCTTCAGAGTTCGGAGCAAATGCCACGCGCACAGTTGCCGACTGCCCAGCGGCCAAGATTACGCCGCCCGGATCGGATGTAAACTTAAATCCATTGGGTAAAGTGGCACTGCTTAGACCTAGTGTCACCTGACCACTATCGGATTCATTGGTGGCAACGATTTCCCGGGTTATTTGCTCAGGCGTTGCTTTGACTTTTCGGTGGGCGACCTCAATCGAACCGAAATCAAGCCCTATGACTTTTTCAGCTTCCACTGACGAAGGGTCAGATAAGATCGCGCCTTTATATTTAAGACTGATATTCGAGGCGCCAACACCTTCCCTTAATACTTTCAGTTCGTAGCTGCCTTTGGACGTGATAACGCCGTTTTCTTGGCCGGTCACAGTGACCTTTTTACCTAAAATCCCTGTTACGCCAGAGGGAATACCAAAAAGTTCGCCATCTGCATTGAAACGCAAACCGCGACTGTAACTTTGGCTCAAGGTCAATTTTTTATCAAAATTTTCAATCTTAGCAAAAGTTTTTGTTTCCCTCTGAATCGTAAGAAATAACTGAGCAGGGGTGATCCGCAATTTATTTAAAATCGTCAGGCGAAGAATCAACTTTGTCGACCCCATCTTATTGGCCGCTGTTATCACGTAGTCTTTTGCGGGCGAAACGACAGATACCGGTGCCCCCGAAATAAGCCCTGTGCGCGCATCCAAGATCATTCCCGCAGGCAATGTCGGGACAACTTTAAAGTCATTGGCCGCGGCAATTGTCGTCTTTGCAGAAATCATCCAAGGATCATCCACAAAGAGTTCTTTTTCCAGAGTTCTTTGTGCGTCCGGTAAATAGTAATTGTTACTAATTTCGCCGTACCAAAGTTTTTCTGGTGGTACAGGCAGAACTTCTAAAGAAAAAGATTTCTTCAAAACCCCTGCTGAGTTTTGTATTTCTAATTCAAAATTTGTTGTGACTTTATCAGCAGCAAGCAAACCGTCAAGACAACCCCAGAATTTCACGTCGATCATTTTGCTGTTTGCGCGAGGCTCCGCTGAAATTCGATAGCGACCTTCAACCTCCCAGATCTGCGGCTCGTTCAATGGCATTAAGGTTAGTGGAAGCGAATAAGAACTTTGCTGGGATCTCAGATTAAACACCTGACCTGGACGTAGAAAATTAGATGAGGACAGCGTCACTAAGGCAATAGGCTCTGTTTTGAAGCTGGTGCACTTCAAGCGGACAATATTCTTTGACAGATTAAATGCGGGAGGTGGCTCCGTGATTTGGATCATAACTTCAGTATCGTATGCTCTATTGGCCGCATCAAAACCACGCACTAAGTAAGGCATCGGGCCAGGGGCCTGTTCGTCCGTCAAGGCAGGATCTTTCGGAGTCCCGGAAATCACACCCGTGCTGGTGCTGATGCTAAGACCCTCAGGCAATCGTGGAAGAATCGCATAGCGAACAAGGGGTCCCCCTTGTTCTAAAACAGGACTTACAGGTTCAATACGACTTAGTGCCGTCCATTTATAACTGTTGCTGGGATAGGACAAGCTGACTACGGGTGCTGCTATCACTTCCAGCCGCAAACTAAAACTGACTTTGCCCGTGTCATTGCTTGCTTCAATTTTATAATTCTTGGCAGAAGCCAAAGCTGTAGCCCTACCTGCGATCGCCCCATTCACATCCATCACAAGTCCTGCGGGTAAAGCCGGCGATATTGTATACAAAGTCGGAGATCCACCTACCACGCGTGGGTAAAGCATCGTCATCGCAGAATTGTATTTAATAGCGCGCACAGTTTCCTGAAGGATCAGATCATTGAATGCAAAATAATAAATTTCACGTGGCGCAAGCGGCAAGATAGTAATCGCAATTTCACGCAAGACATATCCGCTCTCGTTAAACGCCGTCACTTTGTGCTTCGTCGTAACTTTGTACCTATTGCGTCCCGGGGTGCCACTGATAGTTCCGGTCACCGGATCCATATTCAACCCTGCAGGCAGAGCTGGCTCCACCGAAAAACTTAAGGGTCGTCCCCCACGTAAAGTAGGAATATTCGCAGTGATCGTCGTACTTTCTGAATAAGTGGCTCTCAGGGTCTCGTAACTTAAATTTGTCGGGGCTGGAGGATAAAGAACCACACTGATTTGCGTCGCTGCAGAGCCAACAGAATTTCTTGCGGTAACCGTATGCAAAGATCTTTGCGCACCTAAAACCACAGCAGGCGTTCCAGAAATTTGCCCTGCATTGCTCAATACCAATCCTGCAGGCAAGGCTGGGGTCACTGTAAATGTGGTGGGCTTGCCACCCTCGACCCCTGGCTTGATCGCATCAATGCGACTGCCCGAAATAAGCACGAATTCATTTCCTGGATAAACAACTTTTGTAGGAGCCCCTCCGACCGAGCCACCCGCAGCAGCACTGATAATCAAAGGCTCGGCCTGTGGCAAATCTGTTGTTTGCGATAATTGATTGGGTAAATATGCGCCGGGAGCCAACATCGAAAAGCGCGTCACAATAACACGCTTATTGAGCACTTGTTGCCGAGGTGTCCCTGCAAATTTTCCTGAGGATGAACTAAAATAAATTCCGTAGCCTTCTAAATTTGTATCGGCCAAGTATTTAGTGACTCCGCCAAAAGAAGTAATGGGTTGATTCGAAAATGATTGGCCCACGCGGTAGCAGGGATTCATCTCATGATACGCTAATGAGCGCACTTCCGCCGCAAGTCCTAAAGCCACATCCACGCCTTGCACAACGGGGCCAGGCGTCGGCGTAGGTCCTACAACTGGGGCTCCCGAGGCTGCCACAATTGGAGCCTCCACCAAAAATAAATTTGAATTCAAAAATCCGTAATTTGCATTGGTAACCTGGGTTCGACAGCCTGGCACCGTGGGATCAGTGGATGAAGGATAGATTGAAATAAAAAGTGCCGCTCGGGTAAACACCATTCCCCCAGAGACCTCACCCAAAAGCTCAATCACCGAGCCGGGAGACCCGTTCGTGACAGGACTTGGAGTCGCAACAGGTGTGCCACTTGGACTTGGACTCGGCGAAAGCGAAGGCGAACTCAACCATCGACCTGCGGTAAGGTTGGAAGGAGCGACCGAGTTCACGCCCAAATTGGTTTGCTGATTTTTTTTAGTACAGGCCGCAAAACAGAAAAGAATCAATCCAAGACGAAGAATGCCTTTCAGAACTCTTTGATGAAGAACACTTCTTAGTTGCAAAAAGCCCCAGTAAAAAAACGCTTTATCTGCGCGTATATGATCCCGAGGGAAATGTTAGTTTTCGCAATTTGAACACAATCTTAAGGAAAATCGGAACTTTCGGCAAATTACTGAAGGGCAAATTACGAAACCCAAGGGGCCCCTGTGGGCACCAGGCCGACTTTAGTCATATGACCCCCGAAGGAAAACCCGGCCTCCATCATATTTATGAAGCTCTGAAATATTTCTTCAACGAGATCGCTCTCCCTATCGCTGCAGTCGCCCAATAGCTCGGTCGGTAAGTCCGGAAGAGAATTCCGAGCTTTCTTTTAAGATTAGCGAGTCATCCGCTTGCCGAAGAAAAGCGGCGCTGTATTTAATTCCTTTTTCCTCAAGATCAAGATTTTGAATTTCAATTTGCTCACTATCGATTGTTCCAACCTGAACACCATTGAAGAATAGATTTTTCCCGCGACGATCCAGCAGAATACTCATGTCCCAACCACAACCATTGGTAAGAATTTGCCGAAGCCCAACTTCGTTTTGATCAGAGTTCATTCTTAACTCGATTGCGCACTCAACCGGTTGCTCATCTTGAATCACCAGCTGATAGGAACCCGACCAGTTTCCATTCCAGTAATCATCGCCAGCAAAAGAAGCTTGTGTCATGCCTATACTCACAAAAATAAAAAGTAAAAAAATCTTCACCAGTGCCCCCTGTTTGAATAAAAAAGTATATGAATATAAGATTCGAGTTTTCAACTCGTCTTGCGTTAGGACTTGGGGCTACTAGAATCCGCGAAACCCTAGATGCCCAATGGTCTAGTTATCATTGTCTATATTCAATAGACATTCAATTTTAGCCTGACGAAATTCTAGACACGTCCCCTGCATAACTTTTTGACAATAATTATTTGCGATTCAACTTGGGACTTCCACTCTGAAAATCATTAATTTTTTTCCTAAATTATCCGATCCTATGTATCATGAATTTGGGGGAATGAATGTCATCACAAACAGAAATGGCGACATGTCGAACATACAGCGCACGGCTTATCCGCTCGAAAAGCGGCTTTGGACTTGTGCAGGTCTTAGTAGCGCTTGCGCTACTAAGCATACTGATAATGGTGATGCTAGATCTTATCCAAACCAGCCTAAAGCAAGAAATGAATTTGCAACGGATGCTTCAATGGCGTGAATTCAAAGAAGAAGCCGCAGACATAATGAGCTCTCCGAATTGTGGCCTAGTCGACTTAGGAACAGCGGCCGCACCCAAACCACCCTTCATTGTTGACCCTTTGGCTTGGAACTCTACAACTACATATGACTTACCCGGTGGAATTGAGGGACGCTATGGCTCTTATAAAAAGAACTTCCGTTATGAAAAACTTTACGTGGGCGATATCAAAATAGTTCCATATCAAACTCAGATAACTGAAAATCCACAGTATTATACTGCTGATCCTGGCACAACTAACAAAGATTTCCCGCGATCACTAGTTATCGCCGCTTCGCTAAGAATTGACCTCTACTCCGGTGAAGAATTGAAGTCTTACCAAATGAAAACACCAATTCTGATTCCAATTTTTCTTACACTAAACGGACCGGGCGGTGACAGAATCGTATCCTGCTCTTCCGGTGCTAGCAAAGATATGAAGCCAATCTGCGAAGCCTTTGACGGCTCTTGGGATCCGGTCTTAAAACATTGCGATACACCGCTTTGCCCACCAGGAATGCAGGAAAAGGGCGGAATTTGCGTGATCGCCGAAGGCGACGACACTTACTGCAAAGTTGATGAGCCTTGCGGTGTCGAAGAGCCATATAAGCAAGGCAACAGTTCATTTTGATTTATTTAACTATTAATACGGGGGACGTATGAAAAATATTTTATTAGGGATGTTCGGGATAGTCACATTGATGATCTCAATCGCCGCAGAAGCCCAACAAGCGCGCAGGCCGCTCACCTGCCTTTGGAACGAAAGAAAAAACAACACGCTCTACACCAAAAGTGTTCCTTGCACAGACTTCGATGTTACTTCGACAAAAAGCTATAAACGAGTTTGCCTGTTTCTCAATTCCCAGTGGCAATTCGGGGCCTTGAATTACTCATCAAAATCCTCGGACCACACATTCGTCGCATCTCGAGCTTGCGATCTTGGTGTGTATGTCACCCAATCATCCGAATCTGTCGCGATAGCCTCGCCTCGTATGGCCGATTATCAGCCAAGGACAGAAAATGGCGTGACAATAGAGAATCCACAGGCGGCGGTATATCGTGCAACTAACAAGCGCTATACCTCAACTGTTGTCGAAAGGCCGCTTTCTGGTTCTCGTACTAGTCTAGGACCGAATGATGTGCCGCTATCCTGCTACAGCGGCGACGTAGCAGGGGTTCCTAGCAGCCCAATGCCATGCACACGCGATCCAAATAGCATTGGCTACTGCGAACTACGAAGCGCGACGGAAATGGGAACACATCATTACGCAGGCCTTTGGTGGTACCGCTATGAAGCACCCAATCGAAAATCCCCCCGCCTATGCAAGGGTGGACTGAAATACACTGATATCGCGCAAATGGTTGCCGAAAATGGCGACGGCGGGGAAGCGCCAATGATCGAAGAAACAACTGTCGTCGGATGGGACGGGCCGAAAGGGTTTCTTAAGGAATTGCCGCAAAACCTTACGCTTGATCAAGCGCCACCGGGGCCTATTCTCGTGCGATTCGCGACCTGCCATTACAACGGCACTCGTGGCGTTGTTGCGAAAATTCCTTGTGCGAACGCGGCGACAGCCGGTTTTGTCCAATGGGTAAATGATGAAGCGACATACACTGCCCGCTCGAATGCGCAGGCTGAGCGCGCTTGCACGGTGAAAGTGAAAACCAAGGACGTTCTTTGTGCATCCAGAATCAACACCCTAACGAAGACTATCTTTAAAGCTACGAAAGCATATAGAAAAGCCCTCCTGCCACCTATCAACGCCGACACTATCGATACCTATGAGAAAAACGAAACAGAGTTGGATGAGGTCGAAGATAAGCTTGCAAAAGCTAAAGCCGACCTGTTAGATGGCATCAATTACTTCCCCATTGATTCTACCGGATACTTAAAAAACACCTGCCACGTTCAAGTTGAATTTGATAAAAAAACTGGGATTGGCCTTCCCACCTCCGCATTTATCATTGGCAGCAATGGGACAACTCGCCATCCTTGTGTAAATATTGAAATGGTCAAGAAAAGACCCGTGACACCAACGACGATAGCTCCGCAATCGTAGCAGGACTTGGCACAGTTACCAAATCGGGGATGATTCTAAATCATCCCCGATTTCGTTGTAGGGTAAACATTTAGTTCGCAATCGGACAGACTTGAAAGTGAAACTCGAAAGTCATCACTGATGATACATATTTATAATCAGATAGTAGTTTTTAGATATCAGTAAAATTCAGTTGACTGAACTATACTAATGAGTATAATTCAGTTATATGAAATTTACTCGCTATCTGACGGAATTTATTGCCACCGATCTTAAGGAAAAAATGGTCTTTCTTGGGGGACCAAGGCAGGTTGGCAAGACGACCCTGGCTAAGTTATTCATCCAGCAAAGCAAGCAATATCTCAACTGGGACGATCTCGAGGATCGAACTCAGATTAAAAGTCATCGAATTGACCCCGAACTTAAAGTCGTCGTGCTGGATGAAATTCACAAGTATACAAAGTGGCGAATGCTGGTGAAGGGATTATACGATAAATACTCTGAAAAATTGGCCATTTTGGTGACTGGATCTGCGCGACTAGATCATTTCCGCAAAGGCGGTGATTCGCTCGCGGGAAGATACCATTACTATCGTCTACACCCTCTTTCGCTACCTGAGGCCGACCCGAAACTAAGACCTGAAACCTTGCAAAAGCTACTTCAATTTGGGGGATTTCCAGAGCCCTTTCAAAAGCAAAGCGAAGCGCACTACCGCCGCTGGCGACGAGAGCGCCTAAGCCGCGTCGTCTATCAGGACTTAAGGGATTTGGACACCGTCAAAGATCTTTCTAAAATCGAGCTTCTAATCGATAGTCTACCAAGCAAAGTAGGATCGGTTCTTTCAAGGAAAGGTTTGGCCGAAGATCTCGAGGTTTCACCGAACACTATTGCACATTGGATCGAAGTTCTCGAGGCCATTTATTACTGCTACCGAATTCTACCTTACGGTAGCCCTAAAATCCGTGCCGTTAAAAAATCTGCAAAGCTTTATCTGTGGGATTGGGCAGAGCTACAGTCTAAAGGCCCCCGCTTCGAAAACTTAGTCGCCAGTCACCTTCTTAAGTATTGCCATTATCTCGAGGACACTCAGGGGTATCGAATGGAACTTCGATTTATAAGGGACACGGACCTTCGCGAAATTGATTTCGTTGTATTGCAGGAAAAAAAACCCATTTTTGCAGTGGAATGCAAAACGGGAGAATCCATGATCAGTCCACATCTGCATTACTTTTCAGCCAGAACTGCAATTCCCAAGTTTTATCAAGTGCACCTGGGTAGCAAAGAATTTCTGGATAAGAAGATCCACGTTCTTCCATTTTCTCGCTTTTGCCAAATTGCTGGTTTAGTTTGAGATGTCCATAAAATGATATCCATAAATTTGGGTTACTTTTTGATACCCTGACTTCAAATTGCGGAGTAGATTTAGTTGATGTACTCAATGAACTTTAAAAACAAATGGCTTCTTGGGTTGGCTCTGCTTTTCTTAATCGCTAGTGCACTATTTGTACTTAAAAAATGGGCCACGCAGGCGACAGCCAAACCGAAAATTGGAAATGTTATTGAAACAATTTATGGCCTGGGCACCGTCGTGGCAGATCAAACCCATCGTGTTCGTGCGGGAATGACCCTTTCCGTGCGAAAACTATTTGTGACTGAGGGCAACCGGGTTCGCGCGGGGGACTCTTTGGTGCAACTTGATGAAAGTATTTTGCGCGCAAAAATTGAAGGAACCGTAACGCTTGTTGCTTACAAAGAAGGTGAACTGGTCATGCCCCAGATGACCGTCGTAACCGTAACCAATCTAGATCATCTTTATTTGGAAGTTAGCTTAGAACAGCAAGCGATCCTTAGAGTGCAGCACGGACAAAAAGTTTTTGTCTCTTTTGAAAGCTTGCGCAATGAAAAGTATGAAGGTCTGGTGACTTCAGTTTATCCAAGGGAAAACCAATTTATTGTGCGTATCGAAATTAAGAAATGGCCAACCGGAGTGCTGCCTGGGATGACTGCTGATGTGGCCATCTTGGTTGGACAAAAAGAGAATGTCTTGATGATTCCGCTGCAAAGTATTGTCGCTGGCAAAGTCGCTCGCATCCGTGACGGAAAAAAAGACAGACTGCCAGTCAAATTGGGTGTTATTGACGGCGAATGGGGCGAAGTCCTTTCAGATAATATTTCGCAAAGCGATGACCTTGTAATTAGAAAGTAGAATCAATGTTTTTCTTGGCCATTCGCCATCTTCTTAGTCGAAAAAAGCAAACCAGCCTAACCCTGCTGGGCATTGTCTTGGGCACCGCCGCCTACATTGCCATTTCAGCAATGATGCTGGGCTTTCAAACTTTTATTATCGATCAACTGGTCAATAACGATTCCCACATCCGCATTCAAGCCCGCGAAGAAATCCTAACTGACCGGACCTTAAACACTGCATTTTTTGATCCTGCAATCTGGGTGCATTGGCTGAAACCACCGGCGGGGCGAAAAGACAATGCCTATATCTTAGCCCCAAGGGCGTGGCTCGATCGACTGGAGGCCGACGACCGCGTGTCTGCAGCCTCACCACAATTGATCGTCCAAGGAATTGCTAGTTACGGGAAACTGACCCTTGGCGTAAGTATCGTTGGCGCCGAACCAGAAAAACAAAAATCTGTTTCTAATATTGAGGCCTCAATGTTGATGGGAAAGTATTCCGACATTGGCAGCAATGGAAATCGAATTGCGGTCGGTGATTCCTTCCTTAAAAAATTGGGTGCTGCGAAAGACGAGACCATTTTGCTAACGGTTGGCAAAGGCCTGCCACAACCTTTTCGTGTTGTTTCAGTATTTCATCTTGGGGTTAAGGCCTTGGATGAATCCAGAATTTTTGCAGCGCTTGGGGATTTGCAAAAATTAAATCAAACACCCAGTCGGATTTCAGATATCGCGGTTCGCCTGACTGATGTCAAAATGGCCTCGGATGTGGCTTCGACATATAACCTTATCGGCCAAGAAAAAGTGCAAAGCTGGGATCAATCCAATGAGGGCATCATGTCGGTCTTTACCACCCAAGACATCGTCAGAAATTCGATGACGGTCTCCATTCTCATTGTCGCGGGTTTTGGAATTTATAATATTCTAAGTTTGGCGGTAACCCACAAACGACGCGAAATCGCAATTCTACGTTCGATCGGATTTGAACCTAGGGACATCAGTAATCTTTTTCTGATTCAAGGCATAATCTTAGGTTTAATTGGCGGCGCCATCGGCCTTGCTTTTGGCCTTTGTGTTTCTTACGCAATGTCATTGCTTGAGGTCTCTGCGGACAGGGGCCTTGGGGGAAACCATATGCTGGTGGTTTTTGATATTATGATTTATGTAAAGGCCTTTTTTCTTGCCCTATTGTCCTCAAGTTTTGCCAGTTTTTTCCCTGCCCGGGCCGCTGGAAAGCTAGAACCAATTGATATTTTAAGGGGGGAAAACTCCTAATGGCCATCCTCATGGATCAGATTAAAAAAAGCTTCGGCCATCCTGGCACCAATGGCCAAAATTTGGTGTTAAAGGGGATCTCTGGCGAAATCAAAGATGGGGAAATGGTGTCGATTACGGGGCGATCAGGATCTGGCAAAAGCACGCTTCTTTATATTATTAGCTCCTTGGATAAACCAACCTCAGGGAATGTCTTGATCGATGGTGTTTCGTTAAATAAAATTGATAGCAAAGAACTGCATCGATTCCGCAATCAAAAAATGGGATTTGTATTTCAATTTCATCACCTTCTGCCAGAACTGACAGCCCTAGAAAATGTATTAATGCCCAGCTTAAAAGCGGATTTTGACCCAAACCGACGAAATTTTGCCTTATCACTGCTTAAGGAATTTGGAATTCCGGAAAAAGCAGACCAATTGCCAAGCCAACTTTCTGGTGGCGAGCAGCAACGCGTCGCTATTGCCCGAGCCCTGGTTATGAAGCCTGCCTTTATTTTTGCTGATGAACCAACCGGAAATCTTGATTCCGCAAACGGTTTGCTGGTTTTGAATCTTTTTAAGCGGATAAACAAAGAACATGGGACTACAATCTTGTATGTAACCCACGACCAAGTGTTTGCTGGCATGGCAACGCGACAAATTAATTTGGTCGATGGGCTTGTTGTCTAATCAAGGAGATCCGCCATGACAGAGTCAAAAAGCGCACCTGAGCCAGCAAAACCCGCGGCGAACAATAATTCCTTTTTCCGATTTCATCTACCACATCTTCATTTAAATTCAGTTTTTGGCGACGATTGGTTTGCGCTTAAGGCTGAAGCCTTTGCCCGTTTTTTTGGAACAGCCGGTTTTTTGTTAGGGCAAACTCTGATTGTGGCCATTTGGATTCTTATAAATTCCTTTGGCATTGCTAAATTTGATCTCTATCCATTTATTCTTTTAAATTTGGCATTTAGCTTACAAGCCGCCTACGCAGCCCCATTGATTTTGCTGGCGCAAACTCGGCAAGCAGATCGCGACAAAGTTCATCTCCAGGCCGACGCCCAACACCGCGAAGCCATTGCCCAAGCCAGTGAAGACCGCGACAAAATTGCGGCCACACAGACTGCCCATTTAGCAAAGTTATTGCAGCAAAATACAGAGCTAACAGAAGCCACTCAGCGGCTCAGTCTGCGCATCGAAGCCCTGACCGCGGAGATGCACGCAAAGCTCCTCGATAAAAAATCTTAAATTTTCACACCTTGCGCAGAGTGGCAGTTTTCAATTCGTCTTTTTTATTCGCCTTTTCTTCATTCCTATGTCCAAAATTTAGAAACGGGGGAATTAAGCATGAAACTAAACGCCTTATGCTCTTTTGTTATTTTTGCAGTTTGTTCGGGCCTCACCGCGTCAGCTGCGCCAGTTAAATTTCTGATACAAAACGTAACGCATACTAAGGGGCCAATTTACATTAGCCTTTTTTCGACCCAACAAAGCTGGGCTGACGAAACTCCGACTTCAATTGTCAAAATCAGTCCGGTAGAAAAGGGCACAGCAATTTCCGTTGTCGATCTTGCCCCTGGGGATTACGCCTTTTTTGTGTTTCATGACTTAGACGATAACGGCGAAGTCGCGACCACTTTTCTTGGCTTTCCCGCCGAGCCTTATGCCTTTAGCAATAATTTTAAACTTAAGATGTCGAAACCTAACTTTGCGGATCTTAAATTCGTAGTCGACGAAATAGGCGCTACCCATTCCGTCAAGCTTCTTGAAAAATAGATTCTTTTTTTGATGGTTTTTTGCTTGGTCAAAGTTCACCAAGCAACTACTATTGGTTGATGCTTCTCATCTTGCCTGGACAAATCAAACGCTGGTCTAATTTTTATTATGAACTAGCGCAACTATCTCGCTCTGGAATTTTGCCGCTTGATGCTCTTAAAAAAATTCAAAAAGATGGGGGCTCCCAAGAAATCCGCCAAATCGCCCGGCAACTGGCTTTTGGCTTATCTTCAGGACGCAGCCTTACAACTTCGATGCGACCTCTAGCTGGAACTATCCCTAGCCTAGATCAAGCCCTGCTAGCCGCTGGCGAAACCTCTGGCCGAATGGAGCAAAGTCTCAGGGCCCTGTCATCATACTATGAACGAGATGCTCAATGGCGAAGTAAGCTTATCGGAAAACTTCTGTATCCGCTGGCCCTGCTGGTCGGCGGAGTTCTCTTGTATCCTTCGGGTCATCTTAAAAAAATAATCGACGGCGACGTGATTGGTTTTTTTAAACCTAAAATTCTTCCGCTAGGGGCGCTCATCGGTTGCATAAGTCTGCCCGTTTGGCTTTCCAGCCAAACCCAATCAATGGGTATTCGCAGCACTATCGAGAATTTCCTGCACAGCATTCCACTGCTGGGGCAAGTGCGCGCCATGGGTGCCATGGCAAGGTTTTGCCTTGCTCTTGAGGGCTTAGTTTCGGCCGGCTTAACCCCAGATCAATCGTGGCCCATGGCGGCTCGGGCAAGCGGCTCAATTCGGTTGGAGGCGACTGTCAGCAAGATTCTACCGCAGCTTAAGTCCGGAAAATCTCCGTCGGACCTGATCAGTGGTCATGAGATCTTTCCAGCGCAGTTCATTAGCCAATACAAAACCGGGGAACTTGCCGGCCAGATCGACGAGTCTCTTAAAAAATTAGCTTTCGATTTTTCTGAAGCTGCGGAAAACAAAATGCAGGTCCTGATAAATTGGTTACCGCGAATTATCTATGCCTTTGCTGTGTTCATGGCCATCAAGCAAATTCTTGCAGGTGTTCAAGAGTCAACAAAGGTCTATGACGAAATGCTCAAAAATTTCTAGGGCGTGCTCTTGTAATAACGTGGCCCACAAAGCTCGCCATTCGTCGGGTTGGCCCAGTAAGACATCCAGAAGCAGATCTTTTTATCACAATCTAGACCGGCTGGTGCTGCCAATTTTGCTAAAATTCTAGAATATGAATTTCATTCCAAAATTTGGTAACTTATTCTTTTTGCAACTTCTATTTTTGTCACTCGTGGGCTGTTCTCACAAGGCCAGCGCGCCTTCAGTAGCAGCCCCCAGCCCAGAGCAAATCACGGGCCCGAGCGCTTCCTTGAGCGATGTGCTTGAGAAACGAATTCTTGGTTATGAGTTTTTAAAAGAAGACTCGCAGACTGAAAGCTTTGTGGAGTTAAACTATTTTGTAAACCAATTGAATTCTCGATTTAGTTTTCAAAACTCTCTGGTCCACACTCTGCGCCGATTTCCGACAGGATCGCTGGCCGGCATCGAACAAAAATTAAAAACCTCAAGAGAAACTTTTCGCGCCGCCAGACAAGCCGCTCGCGCTCATAAAAATACCGTGCTGGTTATTCAAAATTTGAAAAAATTGAACTTTCCATCCTTACAGAAGGTTAGCTTTGAGCTCACCCTAGCCGCTGGCAGAAAAATGTCTGAGCCCATCTTACAAAATATCTCCCACGGTCTTCTTGCCGCTTCGACCACTTGTGCGTCATCTGCGGTCTATGCGGGACTTGGCTCAACGCTTGAATCGTTCTTTCCTGATACACAGAACTTTCAGTTGGCTCGGGATTTGTACAAACAAGCAATTCATTGTGGTTCCGATGAGTCCGCCTCAAAAGCAGCTTACCGAGCGGCCATTTTATCAATGCTGCTGAATGACTGTGAAAGTGCTTCGTCCTTCCTGGACCGTGCTTCACTTTCAACGGAAATCAAGTATCTTCACTCTAGAACTTTCTATTGGCTCAGCAAATGCAAACCAAACGACGGAAAGCCAAACAGGGCGATTGTATCAGTTTACGAGTCCTATCCGCTAAGCTACCACGGCCTGCTCGAGCTGCAGGAAAAAAAGACAAATCTTCATAAATTGATCACCTCCCACCCAGAGCCAAGTGTGCAATTTCGCAGCCTCAAAAATGAAGAGGTCAATCAATTGCTACGTCTTGCAGAGTTGCTTATCTCCGCCGGTAAAAATCAAGAAGCACAACATGTTTTGCGCAAAATCACTCCAGAAAAATTTGAAGGCTTAGAAAACTCACTTCTACTTTATCTAGCGGCTCTTAACCGTCGGCTTGAGATGGGCAAAGAAAGCTTTCAAGCCTTGGCGCAAGCACTCAGTCGAAATCCCCAATTAAAATCAACTAGCGCATTGCTTCTCTTTTATCCCAACAACTACTTTGCAATGGTCGAAAAATACGCGAAGCCCTACAATCTAGATCCCTATTGAGTGATGTCAGTCATTCGCCAAGAAAGTGCCTTTGAGCCAAAGGCACTTAGCCCGGCAAAAGCTCGCGGTTTAATGCAGCTCTTGCCGACCACAGCTCGGCACATGGACCGCAGAGTGCAAAAGGATCTATTGTTTGATCCAGAAACCAACATTCGACTTGGCACTCAGTACTTTGCAAAACTAGTAGAAAGATACAAAGGCAATATAACTTTTGCCCTTGCCGCATACAATGCCGGAGCACGAGTCGTGGATAACTGGCTTTCGCGCTATCCAACGGAAGACATTGTTCTTTTTATGGATGTCATGCCCTACCGCGAGACCCGAGAATACGTAGGCTCAATTCTTCGTAACTGGAAGTGGTATGAGGCGCTCTATCGACAGCCAGACCCCGCCTCAGAAAATCCCAAAATTGCTCTCCAGCTGAAAGCTTACAATCGCGATATTCAGTAAGCTATTCCCGCTTGTAGTCATCTTGGAAGCGCACAATATCATCTTCGCCGAAATAAGAACCTAGCTGAACCTCGATGAATTCCAGCGGCTCAGATCCGGTGTTGCGCATGCGATGTTTTGCGCCTTGGGGAATTTTAATATAGCTGCCTTTCGCAATCGCAATAACTTTATCATCCAGCACAACCTCGCCGACACCTCGAACGAGGATCCAATGTTCTTCTCGCTGACTGTGGCTTTGATAGGAAATCTGTGCATTGCCATTGACTCGAATTATCTTAGCTTTGAAATCTTTGTTATCAAGCAACACATCAAAACGTCCCCATGGTCTTTCTTCAAACCGATGCTCGCTGGCCAACTTCGAGTTTTCTTGCTTTAATCTCTCAAAAACAATTTTTACATCTTGAGTAAGACCTTTTTCTGCAACCAAAAGAGCATCCTCGGTATCAACAACAATTAAGTCATTCACGCCGACAAAAGCATAACTTTTACCGGACCTCGGTAGCACAAAATTATTTTTGGAATTGACCTCAATGGGATTGCCACGGGATCGACCACTTTTCTCGTAGACATCAGCCACCGCATCCCAAGAACCAACATCATTCCAGCCAGGGCTGCAGGGGACGCAAAGTAGCTCTTGGTTTGATAGCTTTTCCATAATCGCATAGTCGATTGAAATCGAGGGTAGGTTTAGATAGATATCTTTAAGATTCGTTAAGTCAGCTTTCAGGCTAGCAAAAGCTTCCCAAATTTGTGGCTGATACTTTTCAAACAGTTCAATCATCGTGTGCACCGGAAAAATAAAAATTCCTGCGTTCCAGTGATAAGAGCCATCCCGTAGAAACTCTTTGGCCAATCCTAAATTCGGCTTCTCATGAAACTTCACGACGGTATAGGATGACATCTGCTTTCTATAGTTATACGGCTGCTTTTCAGTTTGGATATAACCATAACCCGTCGCGGGTTCCGTCGGCCGCAAGCCAAGGGTAACGACTTTTTTCTCCCGCGCACAACTTTCTGCCAACTCGAGGGCCGCAGAAAATACGTCCTCTTTTTCAATTAAGTGATCCGCAGGGAAAACTCCGACAACCTCATTTGCGAGTCCTCTTAACTCCATGACTTTGCAAAGCAAAGCGATCGCCGGTGCCGTGTTCTTGGAGCTTGGCTCAAATAAAATTTCTACTCCAGAAAAACCGGCTTCGATTGCCTTTTTCTCAGTAAAGTCCCTTAGCGATGCGGAGGTAACAATCCAGGGCTTTCCATACTTAGCCAATCGCTTTAAGGTCAAATTTTGTAGGGACTCTTCAAATAATTCACAAAACTGTTTCGGAAACTTTTCCCGAGAAACCGGCCACAATCGAGTTCCACTTCCGCCTGACAATATGACTGGAATCACGCTTTTCTCCCGTTATAGACTTAGGTTACAAAGTTACGTTATAAAGTTACGTTATAAAGTTACGTCACTGAGCTTCTCTAAAATATTAAGGTCTTTTTCAAATTTTGTCCGTGATAGAAGCGACCAAGACTTCCACTTTGTAATTTCCCGCTGATAGTTTTCCGTGCGCAAAAGAAACACTTTGCCCATTCCAGCTATTGCCGCGGCCATCAAATCAGTTGCAAAGTCTCCTACCATAACTGACTTTCTGACGTCAATTCCAAGGTCTTCGGCAACTGACAAAATCATGCCCGCGCGGGGCTTGCGTAAAGATCGTCGCATCAATCCGTAATGGCGCTGGCTTACAGGAATATAAGCAGAGCATACGATGCGATCGATCCAAACCCCTTGGGCAGCTAGCAGCTCTTGCATTCTGGCTGTGACCGCATCGTAGGAGCTCCAGGAATAGTATTCGCGACCGATTCCAGCCTGATTTGTCACGACGACGACAGCAAAGCCCTTTTCCCTTGCTTGCCTAAGCAGAACTGAAATTCCTGGCACCAATTTGACCTGATCCGGAGACCGAATGTAATCGACAAAATCAATCACCACCCCATCGCGGTCCAGAAACAATGCTGGTCGGCGGGCCTCTCCGCTTGCTCTAACTAACCCCTGGCTGACTTTCAGCTGCTGCCAAAGCTTACGGATTTCCAAAAGACCCGAGCGAAGCTCTCTTTCGCTGAGCAGGCAGTCATAAAGCCCTTGATCAATATTTTTATCTGAAAGCAGCACTACGGTCGCACTGGTAATACCCCCCAATGCCCACAAAAAATCGACCGAATCATTCTCGACGATAACCATATCCTTGGGGGTCAAGCGCGAAAGAATATGCTCTTCATTCTCAGCAAGCTGCTGATAACTTATAACATCTGGAACCAAACCCAACAAATTTGCCGAGCGGTCGCCCAGCGAAACAATGCGTCCGCCGTCAAGCATAACACTTAGTATGGTGGCAATTCCTGGATTTTCAGCAAGGGTCCGTCGCAAAACAAGATCTGCGTTTAAGGCCGCATAGGACGTCGCAATGCCGATATCAAATAGCTTTCCCTTTAACAAAACAGCTTTGATTTCTGGTAGGCTAGGAAAAAGATTTTGCTCGATTGACGAATAATGTCTTGAGTTGATCAAGGTAAAAATCTGTCTATGAAAAACAGCGCTACCAATGTAAACGTAGCCCTCTGAAGCAAGACCTCGTTCAATAAAACATTTTGTCACTCGCTGTGCCAAGTCCAATTCGACCGTATTGAACCGTGAGGCTTCTTCAAGCCAAACTAAACCCATGGCCACCAACTCGGTCTCAGTCGGTCGACTTTCCAATAATAACTTTAAATCGCCTTCAAAAAAAGTATCTCCAGTGAGCACTAAGAAATGATCTTCATCTTCAGCCAGGGCCGACTCTGCATTTTTCAAGGCCCCAGCCGAACCCAATGCGCTGACCTCACTATCCAAGCGGATCTTTAAACCAAATTCAGCCTGACGATTTTCAAATGCTTTAAGTTCATCAGCCATGTGCGAGGCTAACAAAACAACGCTTTCAATGCCTTGCCTCTTTAGCGCAAATAACACGTGGTCAAGAAATGGCGCCCCGGCAATTGGTGCAATAAATTTTAAAATCTTTGCCAGTGGGGGTGACAAGCTTGTCTCTTTACCACCAACCAAAATAAAAGCTGTTTTGATCATCTCTGGTTCCTTATGGGCACATCCTCCCAAGCATTTGTTGCGAGTGCACTACAAGGTGCGTAATTGTGTGGACTCAAGTCCACACCGCAACCCAGCTGGCTAAATTCAGATTCTGGGTCGTTTTCTGGGTCGTTCCATATTTAAGTCAGTATTTTAAATTCTACCAACTCTGGAATAGACAAGGGTGCTCAGACGCACTAATTTTGGAATGGGTAAACGTTCCCAAAGGATGGCCTATGCAAGTCCCATTTATCGATTTGAAAACACAATATAAAGTATTAAAATCCTCAATTGACGCCCGAATCCAAAAGGTCTTGGATCACGGAGCCTTTATTAATGGTCCAGAGATCCTTGAGTGCGAAAAGAAATTGGCGGAATTTACCGGCGCCAAGTATGCCCTGGCCTGCGCTAGCGGCACCGATGCCTTGCTTATACCATTGATGGCACTTGGAATTGGCCGCGGTGATGAAGTGATCACCACTAGTTTTTCCTTTATTGCCACTGCTGAAACAATCGTGTTGGCTGGCGCTACAGCCGTTTACGTTGATGTGGACCAAAAAACATTTAATATCGATGTTAGTAAAATTGAAGCAGCAATTACCAGTAAAACAAAAGCAATTATGCCCGTTTCCCTTTATGGCCAGTGCCCCGAAATGGACGAACTCAATGCCCTTGCGAAAAAGCATGGCCTGCCCGTCATCGAGGATTCCGCACAAAGCTTCGGCGCCACTTACCGGGGTAAAAGGTCGTGCAATCTTTCTCTTGCGGCGGGCACCAGCTTTTTCCCTGCAAAACCTCTTGGCTGTTACGGTGACGGTGGTGCGGTTTTCACCAGCGACGAAAATCTGGCAAAAATTATGAAAGAAATTCGCGAGCATGGTTCAGAGTCTCGCTACTATCATACTCGTTTGGGCATAAATGGACGCCTAGATACTATTCAATGCGCAATACTTCTTGCAAAAATGGAACGCTATGGATGGGAAATTGAGCAACGCGATGCCATCGCGCAAAAATACACCGCGGCCTTTAGTTCTATTAAAAAGGATGGCTTTAGCACTCCACAAGTTTTGCCCCATCAACGCAGCGTTTGGGCACAATATTCTTTGACCGTTGGCGACCGACCACTATTTCAGAAAAAACTGCAGGAGGCCGGAGTTCCAACTGCCGTTCACTACCCACGAATTATGCCCGATCAACCATGGTACAAGGAAAATGGCGGAAGGGTTTCAGGGGATGTCTCACGCTCTCGTTGGGCCGCCGAGCATGTGGTCAGCCTGCCCATGTATCCCGATATGGATGCCACGACACAGGATTACGTCATTGACCAAGTCCAAAAAGCATTGATCTAGCCCAGCAGCCCGCCGCGATACAGCTCGCTATATTTGAACTCTAGTGCTATCCCAGGAACTTATTTTCTGAAGTTCCTTTTTTCTTGTCGGAGAAAACCATGGCCACCCAGTTTCAACCATTAAAAAACACCGTTTCACTCAACTCCCCATTCGGTAACTTTACTTGGGGCAATTGCAAGCAGTGGGTTCTTTTTGCAGGCCCAGATATTATCGAAGACGAAGGCCTCGTCATTGAAACAGGCAAAGAAATCAAAAGAGTTACAAAAGCTTTAGGAATTCCGTGGATCCTAAAATGCTCCTTTGATAAGGCGAATCGGCAGAGCGCAACCAGCTTTCGCGGACCGGGCATGCAAGCGGCCCTACGTGGCCTAGAAAAAATTAAAACCGAACTTGAAGTGCCACTTATTACCGATGTTCATGAAACCATCCAAGTTGCAGATACCGCAAAAGTTGCAGACGTATTACAAATTCCGGCGTTTCTTTCGCGCCAGACCGATCTTTTGGTTGAAGTCGCCAAAACCGGAAAAGTCATTCACATTAAAAAGGGACAATTTCTAGCGCCTTGGGATATGGGTTCCATTGCCAAAAAAGCAGTTGCTGCAGGAAATAGCAATCTCCTCCTCTGTGAACGGGGAACTACTTTTGGCTACAACCGACTGGTCAACGATATGACGGGCCTGATTGAAATGCGCAACCTAGGCTTTCCAGTAATTATGGATTGTACGCATTCTACGCAGCTTCCAGGGGCGATGGGTGAAAGCTCCGGCGGACGAGCTGAAATGGTTTGGCCACTGGCCCGAGCTGCCATGGGGGTCGGGGTCGACGGAATTTTCTTAGAAACTCATCCTCGTCCCGATCAAGCCCTGTGTGATGGCCCAACTTCTCTCCCCTTAAAGGACTTAGAGAAAGTACTAAAAAATCTGCAAAGTATTTTCAACACTCACTTTGAATAGCTTCCTCTGAACACTAAAGGTTCTCTTTTAGGACCCGATACTCATAGGCCAGCCAAATCACAATCGCCCAAACTATAATCATGGCGTATTTCACTTTGCTATGTTCAAAATTACACTCTGTCAGCCCGCCAACGGCAAACGCGACTTGCGATCCCATCGTTCCCAGGGCCAGCCCTTGATGAAAGATATTGCGTGAGCTCACGCTCTTTAAAATCTTCCAGTTCAAAAACAGTAGCGCAAATAAAAATCCGATATAAACCGTAAGTCCGACCACACCAGTACCCGCCAAAAAATAAAGATACTGATTGTGGGCATGCCCTTGCAGCGTGTTCTCAGGTGCCCCGATCTGCTGATAGACTTCCGGCAAAAGCTTCTTTGTCTCCCCATAGCCAACACCCAGCAAGGGACGACGCTTGAAAATCTCGAGATGCGCCTGCCAAATATAAAGTCGTTCACTGTCATATCCCTTTTGCCGATCCATCGTGATACTGATTCGCTCTCGCACTGAGGGAAAAGTGGCATAAGTCAATCCCATGAAGATCATGCCAGCAAGTAATACGGCCAAACCCCAACGCACTGAAAATAGAAATGCCATTGCCAAAAGACCAACTGACACGGATATCCAAACGCCACGGGTTCCGCTCAATGCCACAGCCCAAAGCCCAATAACCGCTGCCGCCAGCACCCACCAGCGAATCGGATCCTTCCAACGAAGATAGGTCAACAATAGGCCCGTAAAAATCATAAGCACGGGCCCATAGACATGAGCAAAGGTCATCGGGTCGCTAAATGGCCCACCAGCGCGGCGACCAACCAATGCACTCAGTTCTTCGTATTGTCGAAATGGATCGACACCAATGTAAAATACCAAGATTGAATAAAGGCAGCATCCAATAAAAACAGCGACGGCGGGCCTAACAACGGCCTCGTTGGGATGCAAATACTTGAGCGCCGCAATCAGGCCATAAAGGCAAATCAACCACTTAAATTCCAAAAGCCGAAAGGCCCAGGCCGATTCAGAGTTCCAATTTAAAACAAAGCCCAAGGCAACGACAGCAATCCAGATTGGCAAAAGCCAATCAAAGCCGATGGAATTTATAACGCGGTGACTTGCCCCCTGACTGCTCCGCCACTTCCATCCCATCCAAAGAACTGTGAATACTAATAAACTAGCCGTAACATCCATCGCCGTTTGTGAAATCAAAAGCGACATCGCAAACAGTATACTAGTCCACTTGAGCATTACCGACCTCGTCCAAATAAAACGACCTGGATAGTTCTAAGTACTATCTTAAGATCCATCACCAAACTTTGATTTTTTATATAAAAAAGTTCGTATTGCAGCTTCTGCACGGCATCCTCAACACTACCCCCATAGGGATAGAGTATCTGCGCCCAGCCGGTCAACCCTGGGGGAACCAAATGTCGAAGTCCATAAAATGGAATCTGCGCTTCTAACATTTGATTGAACTCGGGGCGCTCTGGACGTGGACCAATAAAGCTCATCTCCCCTTTGAAGATATTAAATAACTGGGGCAACTCATCGATTCTTGTTTTACGCAAAAAATTGCCGACTCGTGTGACTCGACTGTCCTTAGCGGCAGCCCATTGAGGGCCATTTTGTTCCGCATCTGTATGCATTGTCCGTAACTTAAAAATCGTAAACTCTTTTCCATCTTTTCCCGTGCGAACTTGTGAATAAAGGGCCGCACCAGTGCTTTCCATACGAATAACTAGCATGGCCAAAACAAGAACTGGCCAACTTACAAATATTAGCAATCCGGCCAATACTAAGTCCCCCAGCCGCTTCAACTTAAGTCCAATGGGATTACTGAATAAACGAAATCCTTCCGAAGAAATAAACCACTCAAAATCCAAAAACTGAATTGGCACTTTCTTCCAAACACGTTCATAAAAACTACAAATATCATAAATCGGCTGACCATTAAAACGGGCGTCCATCAATATCTTTGCCAAGACTTTATTATCACGAAGCTCCCGCCGATCCATTGCCACGACAACTCCTGCCCAGCGATTGCGCAAGTCACCAACCACCTGGTCCAAATTGACTTGGAAAATGGGCCGTCCTGGAAAATGAGTACGATTAAGATCGGAACGAATTCCCTCCAACATTTCTTTAGTCGTGATAATAAGCCATTCCGCACGATCCGAAATTGTTCCTAAAAACCTAACTATTGAAAGTCGCAATAGATAGGCCAGACCAAAAAATGCAATTTCAGATCCCAACAGAATCCCTCGACCGAAAATTCCAGCCCGCTCAGTTCCTGCCAGATAGTTAGCAACCACAATAATCAACAAGCTGAAGACGACAGCTAGAAAAATGCGGAAGCCCAAACGCAAAGGCCCAAGAATTCCGCTTAAATCATAAGCGCCAAATACATACATACAGACCAAATTGGTCCACAGAACTAGCCAAACTCCAAGGCCGGTAAAGACCTCAATCCCAAACCAACCCATTCTCAGCCAAAACAAAAAGCCCAAGCTCAAAGCAAAAAGGAAAAGGTCAGTCAACATCAATAAAGACTTCGGTTTACGATCAAACATGAGCTCCCATCTTAAAAAAGTAGCACCGGTTATTCAAAGGTTAATTTGACCACTTGCAGAATTGACTCTCTAGATAAAAACAAGGAAACCTATTCGCATGCCGAAGAAGATCAAATCCGCCGCAATTTCTGGCCTGAAAGTACTGTTTGCTGCTGCATTAATTTTTTGGCTGGTTAAAAGCGGCCGCCTTGACTTTGCTGAAATGAAGAATCTATTGAATCCGAACTTCATTTTCGTCGCCTTGGCGATGACCGCCGTGACAATTCTTTTCACCTCCGAACGCTGGAGGGGAATTCTTAGGGCCCAAGGATTTGAGATGGGGGTTTGGCAAACAATCAAACTTTCCTTGGTTGGGCTTTTCTTTAATTTTGTTATTCCAGGCGGCGTCGGAGGCGACGTCGTAAAGGGTTATTATGTCGCTCGCAACAATCCAAATCACCGAATGCGTTCAGTTGTTACAATTGCGATGGATCGACTTTTAGGACTGTTTTCAATGCTTATCATGGCTTTATTTGTCATGGTTATGGATTGGAATCGGGTTACTACATCCAAACCACTTTTTGGCATATTTCTCTTTTTATCGATTATTTTTGTTGGCTTCATGGTCTTTTGGATCCTTATTTTTTCGCGTCGAACGGTGGCCTCTGGATGGCTTCACAGATTCTTGATCCGCCTTCCCAAAGCCGAAAAAGCGCTGAATCTGTACGAATCCTTTGCTGGCTACAAAGACTCCAAAATGACTTTTTTTAAAACCATCATCTGGAGCCTGCTGGCCCAAAGTGTCTCTATTCTACTTTTTATTTATATTGGCCATTGCTTAGGCTATTCCGGCATTTCATTTCACACTTATTTTTTCGTCGTTCCTATCGGCTCTATGATCACAGCAATACCCATTTCCCCAGCCGGAGTTGGCGTGGGCCAGGCCGCGTTCTCCTACCTCTTTAGTATAGCCCTTGGGGAAACAACAACCCTCGGGCCGGCCACAATCACGGCCGTGCAAATAATTAATTTTTGCGTCGGCCTACTGGGCGCAGTTGTTTATATTGGCCTAGGAAAGCCACACAAAGCCAATTAATCCAGCTTGAATCTTTCACTTGAACTGATACTGATACTGAAAATAGGAATGTTATGAACGAACTTTTTCGCCCCGATAAGAAAATCATCGATCTCCTTACGCAAGAGCGCTTTACAGTTTCCGCCGAGGTTATCCCACCTCGCAATGGGACTCCTGAATTGCAGATCTTAAATCAGATTCGTGATCTAATCCAAGCTGGGGCCGAGTTTCTTTCTGTCACTAAAGGGGCCGGCGGCAGCCTTCGTGGGGGAAGTCTTCCGATAGCTCAAGTTATAAAAGACTACTATAAAGTCCCAGTAATCGCTCATTTTACTTGCCGCGATCTTTCAGCCGAAGAAGTCGAAAATCAGCTCATGGATCATCACTACTTTGGCATTCGAAATATTTTAGGCCTTCGTGGCGACCCACCAACCGGGGTTGCAAATTGGCAACCCAAAACAGATTCCTATCCCTATGCCTATCAGCTTATCCAGCAAGTCGAAAAATTAAATCTTGGGTCCTTTCTGGAAAGAAAAGGCTTTTCAGCAAGCAACACTGTAAAGACCGATTTTTGCATTGGCGCAGCCGCCTACCCTGACGATGCAACTTTTGAACAACGTATTCATTATTTCAAAAAGAAGGTCGATGCCGGTGCCGCCTACGGAATTACACAAATGCTATATGATTCTGATTCCTACTCCCGATTTTTGGATGACTTGGGAAAAGAAAATATTATGACTCCCATCGTTCCAGGGGCAAGAATTCTCAAGTCCCGGTCGCAAGCAGAACGCATGATTAGTAAATTTGGCATTAAAATTCCGAAGCTATATTTAGATTCTCTTCCCGAGTCAGAAAATCCGGAACAAGCGCTAGACGTATTTTTAAATCTCGTCGAGCGCTTAAAAAAAGCTGGAGCACCTGGTTTGCATGTTTTCGTTCTGGTTGATACAGAACTGGCTTGCAAAGCAATTAAAGCCTTGCGCTAGTACGCTTTTGGTTTTTCACTTCCCAATCGTAAGCTGTCTGGCAAATAAAATTTAGATCATTGTATTTCGGAGTCCAGGAGAAAATCTTTTGGATCTTTCTCGAATCAGCAATAACTTCAGCCAAGTCACCAGGCCGTCGACCCGTTTCTGTCACTCGGAAATCGCGCCCCGAGACTTGCTTCATTTCCCGAATCACTTGCCGCACAGAGTAGCCGTGGCCATACCCACAATTCGCAAGCTCCGAAATTCCGCCAGCTTGCAAATACGAAAGTGCGCTCAAGTGTAGCTCTGCAATATCTTGGACGTGAATATAGTCCCGTACTCCGGTTCCATCTACGGTCGGATAATCAATACCTGTGATTTCAATTCCACTACGAATTCCCACGGCCACTTCTGAAGCTAGTTTAACCAAGTCAGTTCGAACACCCATTGGTCCGATTGAAAGGTCTGGGCAGGCGCCTGAAACATTGAAATAGCGCAGAATAAACGAGCGCATGTTCCCGTTGGCTGAAAGCTCTTGAATTGCTTTTTCCATGCGCAATTTTCCTTGGCCATAAGGGGTTGTTGGGGCAACCACGGACTTCTCTGAAACCGGCTCTTTTCCCGGATCGGCATATACGGCAGCTGTCGACGAAAAGACAAAATTTTTCACCAAATATTTCTGACAATACTTTAATAGATTCTCAGTTCCTCGCACATTATTTTCTTCGTATTTCTCCGGAAGCCGAACTGATTCGGCAACCGAAGTCAGTGCCGCCAAATGAATAACCGAACCGATTTTGTTTTTTGCAAACACACTTTCAAGTTCAGCCGGCTTTTTCAAATCTCCAGCAACGAACTCAGCTCTGGTGTCCAACAACAAGGTATCGCCAGTTGATAAATTGTCGAACACCACGACTTGTAGCCCAATATCACACAGAATCTTTACAACATGTGAACCGATATAGCCGGCTCCGCCCGTTACCATGACCTTCATACTTTTTCAACGACCTCACTCTATTTTTTTAGATACTTCTTTCGAATTGCAAGAATCGCCCAAAACACCCGCAAGGCCTCGCGCCCAATTTTAAATTTAGAACCTGGAACATCCTTCCAGCACTTTAAAGGATACTCAACAATCTCAAAATCTCGTAGGCGAAGTAGGATTTCGACGTCAAATATCCACCGACTTATAAATGGCTCACGAAACGCCGTGCCAATCGAAGAACTCAAAAAAATCTTTGCCCCGCACTGCGAATCATAGGACTCAACACCCAAAAGCCAAGCAATTGCGGTCGCAAAAAACCGTCCAAAATAGTGGCGGATTGGCGACCTCACAATTTTGCTGCCTAGACGGTAGACCCGACTTCCCCAAACCGCGATGGCGGTAGGATAGAAATGCTGATGGTATCGCCGCATATCAGCCAACTCACTCAAAGGCGTGGCCAAGTCGGCATCCCAAAAACCAACCCATGCATAGTTATTCAACTTACCGGTGGCCAGAAGTTCCAACATTCCCCGGCGAACAGCTTCGGCTTTTCCCGCATTTTTCTGTAATGCAAAAACATGGATACTTGAAATCCCCTCGAATTGAGTCCTCAAGTAATTGGCCGTCCCATCACGGGATCCATCATCGACAAACAGAAAGTGAAGGTCTTCAGAAGCAGCATTTTTGAATGTATCAACTGCTAAACGAGACTTTTCATTAAAGCAGGGAACGACCAGACATATTCGGTCCGACATTAGGGATCTCCTGAAACTATACGCAAGTCCAATAGCATGCAGTATATCTTAGCATCGACCAGCTCAGCATATTTCGCCAAGCCGCAATGTGCAAAACTAGGAAAACTAGACAGTTCCACCAATTATCTAAATAATTGAGGCACTACTTTCAGCAAGGACTCATATGACACTGTTACTTAAGCAGCTTTTTTCGTTTTTTAAACTTTTGAATTCAGATACAGGGACCAATCAGCTTGCGGCAGGCCTAGCATGCGGAATTATTTTGGGCTTTTCCCCAATATTATCATTGCAAGCATTACTCATTCTAATCTGCTGCTTCTTCTTTCGTATTCAAATGGGGGCTGCCTTTCTCGCCGCTTTTTTCTTCAAATTGGTGGCTTATACTTTAGATCCACTGACTGATTCACTTGGCCAAACCGCTTTAGAAAATCCAAGCCTGCGCCCTTTATTCGTAGATATGTACAACATGCCATTGATCCCACTCACCCGGTTTAATAATTCGATCGTCATGGGGTCTGGAATACTTGGCGTATTGGCAGTTATCCCAGCTTTTTTTGTATTCAAAATATTGGTAGTTAAATACCGACAGTTCGTAGTCGCTCGGTTCCAAAAAACAAAACTATGGAAGGCATGGGTCGGCACTTCTTTCTATAAATGGTACACAACATATGATCGCCTCTACGGCAGCTAGAAAATAATTGTCAGTAAAAAAATCAATGAGATCAACCCTCGGACTAGAATAAGATGAGATCAACCCTCGGACTAGAATAAGATGAGATCAACCCTCGGACTAGAATAAGATGAGATCAACCCTCGGACTAGAATAAAGAGTCTAACTCAAATTCAGATTTCAACCAGGAGCTCAAAAAACAATGACCACAGAAAAAAAAGAACAAACTCCAAAAAAGGAAAAAAAACCCAAAGGCCCAATTCGCTGGGAAGCCCTTATCCCTTTTTCTATTGTTTCCATCGCTGTTTTTGCTTATTTCCATTTCTTTTTTGATCTCAATTTGCGGCAGGGTTTTCAATGGGCAGGCTATCATATTGTCGGCGCGGAGGTGGACATCGCTGACGTTGACACCAGTTTCTTCAAGGGTACTTTTGCAATGAAAAAAGTTGAGGTCACAAACCCAGATAAACCGTCACACAATCTGATTGAAATAGGCGACATTCGATTCGGTCTCCTCTGGGACGGCCTACTCCGAGCAAAGGTCGTCATAGAAGAAATGGCTGTCGAAAAAATCGAAATTGGAACATCCAGAAAATTTCCGGGTAAAGTAAAGCCCCCTGAACCCCCTCCGACAAAAAAAGAGGTCCCAAGCGCTCTGGAAAAAGAGGCCACAAAACTGAAGGAACAAGCGCTAGAGAAAACAAAGAAAGCTTATTCGCAAAATGTTTTGGGTGACATCGCCGCAATGCTGAGCGGGACGTCCTCCCAGGACCAACTTGGAAAAATTGAAGACTCGCTTCCCTCAAAAGCAAAACTGAAAGAATTTGAAACCACGCTCAAAGAAAAACAAAAACAGTGGAATGAAAAAATTAAATCTCTTCCTCAAGGGAAAGAAATTCAAGAGCTTTCCGATCGATTTTCTAAGGTAAAAACAAAAGATTTCAAAACTCCTCAAGAGTTTCAACAGTCAGCGGAACAAATAAAAAGCATACTTGAGGACGCTGATAAAAAAGTGAAAACTGTGCAAAAAACAAATGACGAACTAAATACGGACATAAAAAGTGTTGATCAACAATTTAAAGAACTCGACGCCCTCATCAAGAAAGACATCAAGGATTTAGAATCTCGGTTTCGCCTTCCCCAGCTTGATGCCAAATCCATATCAATGAGTCTATTCCACAAATACTTGGATCCGTATTTAGCTAAGTTTAATTATTATAAAGGTCTGGCCGAAAAGTATGTGCCGCCAAACCTAATGAAAAAAAGCAACAAGGATGAGGTCGACGTTTCAATACAGCCACGCCCCAGAGCCAAAGGCCTCGACTATGAATTTGGCCGGCAAAATTCATATCCGGCATTTTGGATCAAAAAAATTGCAGTTACTTCCAAAGCCGGAGCCTCTGCAAATGCAGGTGATATTGAAGGGAAAATCACAGACATCACAAGCAATCAAGTGCTGATCGGAAGGCCAACTGTCGCCGAACTAAAAGGAAGCTTCCCTGGCCTTGAAATTCTAGGCATGGACGCAAAAATAACCATCGACAATACCCAAGCTGTCAGCCGGATTGGTTTTGATTTTTCATTGGCATCTTACCTACTTAGCGAGCAGAAGCTCATTCAGTCCGCAGACGTCGAAATTGGTTTTCTCAAGGCACAGGGGTCCTTAAAAACGACGGGTCAGCTAGTCGGGCTACAAGAATTGAAATTTAATCTTGATAATAAAATTTCTAAAATCGACTACAAGGTCGCCGCCAAAAATGATGTGGTGGACACGGTCGTAAAAGCAGTTTTTTCTGGTATTCCAGTTGTCAGTATTGATGCCTCCGGAGATGGCCAGCTACCAAACGTCGCCCTAGATATTCGCTCAAACTTGGGTAGCGAACTACAAAAGGGCTTCGAGGCCCAGTTGCGAAAGAAAGTCGACGAAGCCAAAGCAAAACTCCAGGCCTATGTTGACGAACAAGTGGGCAAGGAACGGGCAAAAGTCGAAGCTGAAATCAATAAAATAAAAACCCAGGTCGACGGCGAAGTAAAAAAGGCCCAAGAAATGTTGAGCAAAGAAAAAGCTAAGGGCGAGCAACAAATAGCAACCGCAAAAAAAGAAAGCGAAAACTCAGCAAAAAAACAAATCGAAGACCAAATAAAAAAAGCTGCCGGCCCCGATGGCGAAAAAAAATTAGAGGACCTCAAGAAAAAATTTGGCCTTTGATCAGGCACTAATTACTAAGTGACCTAGCAATAAGCCACTTGCCAATCAATCACTTATCAGTTCGTCATTTACCAATAATTCGTTTCATAAAAGCAATGGCGTCTGGGGTAGCCCAGTCAATCGACCCAACAATCTTACGCTCCAACTTTTGCTCTTTATTAGCGAGGTAGGACTCAGGTAGGCGATCAGCATTGTAAAGCCTTCCGATTGTTCGATCTAAATCTAAAATGACATGGATATTCTTGTTTTTAATTCCAGGAAAAGCTTTTAAAAAAGTTTCAACTTCATCACGACTTGAATCTTGGGAGACTGCATATAGCACGACTTCGCCATTCATCTTCTGCACCAAGTCGATCAAAGAGGGAATCTCCTCTACACAGGGTCCGCACCAAGTGGCCCAAAAGCTTACAATGACCAATTTCCCTCGAGCATCGGAAAGCTTCACATCCTTACCTTCCAAATTTTTACCGGAAAAATCAGGAAGGCCATCGCGTTCGAATCGGTCGATCAACCCCAAGCGAACCGCACCTTCAGAAACCTCAGTCCCGGCCCGCCATTTATAAAATCCAAAAGCAATCAGGGCACCAACCAAAAATGTGACAATGGTAGCTTTCAGATAAAGAGCCATCTATTCCCCACTAGCCGCTAAAGAAAAAGGGCTCCTACTTCGTAGAAACCCTTTTCAAATCAATTCCAAATTAAAAATTTATTTAAACCTTACGAGCAGTCTGTCTTGCTTTTTTCTCACTCTTTTTCGCTGACTTTTTCTTTGCAGCGACAAGTTTAGCGACTTTTTTAACCGCTGGTTTTTTAGCTTTTTTTACGACAGCTTTTTCTTCTTTTTCAACCTTGGTTGCTTTCGCTGTCTTTTTCAGAGGCTTTTCCTCTCCAGAAACTGCCGCGTGAGCTTTTTCCCAATCGTAGTCGACAAACTCAATAAACGCCATTTCAGCAGTATCTCCAGGACGGCGTCCAATTTTTATCACTCGAGTGTAGCCACCAGGACGGGCTTTAAATCGTTTAGAAATATCACCAACAATTGCCTCGACAGTATCCTTATTCGGAATTCGCGAAAGCAATAAGCGTCGTGCCGCTAAATCGTCTGCTTTCCCAATTGTGATTGCCTTTTCAATATGCCGACGAAGCTCCTTAGCTTTTTGAACAGTCGTTTTAATTCGGCCATGCTCAACCAAAGATATCATTAGACCTCGCAATAAGGCCTTTCGAGCATTTGTGTCCCGGCTAAAGTGCTTAACTCTACGTCTATGTCTACTCATCTCTCACCTCAACTAAACCCACAGAAAAAGCCTGCGGATCTGCGAATAAATTACTGTTGCTCTCGTTTAACGGGAGGAATATTTGGATCCCAACCTACTGGTGGCCATCCATCAATTTTCATTCCCAAGCTCAGGCCCATTTCCGAAAGAATTTCTTTGATTTCATTCAAAGACTTTCGGCCAAAGTTTTTAGTTTTTAACATTTCAGCTTCTGATCGAACAACCAATTCGCCAATGTAGCGAATATTCGCGTTCTTCAAACAGTTAGCACTCCGTACTGAAAGCTCCAAATCATCCACTGAACGAAATAGATTTTCATTTAAAGTCGGAGACTTATGATCCTTTGAGTCCTCAACAGGCTCCATACTTTCATCAAAAGTAAGGAATATCTGAAGCTGCTCCTTCATGATTTTTGAAGCCAAAGCAACCGATTCTTCAGGCTTCATCGAACCATCTGTCCAAACTTCTAGAGCCAATGCATCGTAGTCAGTTCGTTGACCAACGCGAGCATTTGAAACGCTATAGTTTACTTTCTTAATTGGACTATGTAGAGCATCAACACCAATGTAACCAATTGGGTAACTTGCATTGCGTGTCTCAGCTGCGTCGAATCCGCGACCAAAGGTCACAATGATTTCAACGTTAAAGTGCGCATTTGCACCCAAGGTAGCAATGTGTTGATCCGAATTCAAAATTTCAATTTTGTCGTTCACTAGAATATCTGCAGCAGTCACTTTTCCAGGACCCTTTTTTGATATTCGTAAAGTCTGGGGCTCAGAACTAAAGTGACGAAAACGAACTTCTTTTAAGTTCAGGATGATATCTGTGACATCTTCCAAAATATCAGGAAGAGTTGTGAACTCATGAAGAACGCCTTCAAATTTCACTGCTGAAACTGCTGAACCCATCATCGAGCTCAAAAGAATTCGGCGAAGAGAATTGCCAAGAGTTACTCCATAACCTCGCTCAAGAGGCTTAATGGTAAATCTTGCATAGTCGTCACGCAGAGTATCTTTATCAATTTCAAAACCTTTTGGTTTAATCAAATCCCGCCAAAAACGGTAATAGTGCTCTTGCATATTTAATCCCCCAATAGGCTGCAAATTATCTCGAGTAGTACTCTACAATCATGTTCTCTTCGACCGGCAATGTGACTTCTTCCCTGTTCGGAGCATCTTTTACGGTACCTTTGAAGGCACCATAATCAGCCTCTAGCCATCCAGGAACTGTTCGCTTAGAAATAGCCTGAACAGAAGAAAGCACTTTGTTCATCTCACGGCTAGCTTGGGCCACTTCGATGACATCGCCTTTTTTAACATTGAAGCTAGGAACGTTCACGCGAATGCCATTCACAAAAATGTGGTTGTGACTTACTAGTTGACGTGCCTCTCGACGAGAGTTGGCAAAACCCAACGAGTAAACAACATTATCCAATCGTGTTTCTAAAAGCTTTAACAGTGCCGCCCCAGTCATATCTTTAAGTCGATCTGCGACACCAAAATATCTACGGAATTGTTTTTCTGAAACGCCATAATATCGTTTTGCTTTTTGCTTTTCACGTAACTGCAACGCAAATTCAGAAAACTTCAACCGAGCTTGTCCATGTTGCCCAGGAGGATATGGTCTTCTTTCAAAAGCGCATTTATCGGTGTAACAACGATCGCCCTTCAAAAAGAGCTTCATATTCTCTCGGCGACAAAGCTTACATACGCTATTTTTAACACAACTCACAGTTCACCTCTTAAATACGTCTACGTTTAGGGGGACGACATCCGTTGTGAGGAATCGGAGTAATGTCCTTCAGTGTATTAACTCTCAATCCAGCAGCAGCTAAAGCTCTGATTGCTGGCTCACGACCAGCTCCTGGACCTTTTAAGAAAACATCAACAGACCGCATTCCTGCATCAACAGCTTTTTTGGCCGCATCTTCTGCCGTCATTTGAGCCGCGAAAGGCGTGCCTTTACGGCTTCCTTTGAAACCAAGAATTCCTGCAGAACTCCAACAAACTGTATCACCCGCTGGATCTGTAATTGTCACAATAACATTACCAAAGTTAGCTGTTACAAAACAGTGACCTTGAGGTACGTTCTTTTTTACTTTTTTCTTAGCAACCTTTTTTTCAACTGTATTCACAATTCATCTCCAGAAATTAATTAGACGGCTTTTTTCTTATTAGCGACAGTTTTTCTAGGTCCTTTGCGAGTTCTTGCATTGGAACGAGTTCTTTGTCCTCTAACTGGAAGGCCTTTTCTGTGACGAGTGCCACGGAAGCAGTTCAGATCCATCAAGCGTTTAATTGACATTCCAATTTCACGCCGAAGATCCCCTTCTACTTTCCATTGCCCCTCGATGACAGCACGAATTTTTGCAATCATATCATCGGTCAAGTTGTCTGTTCGGAGAGTATCGGCAATGCCAACTTCCTTGCAGATCAACTTGGAACGAGGACGTCCAATACCATAAATATAAGTAAGTGCCACCTCTACCCGTTTATTTCTCGGAAGATCGACGCCTGCTAAACGTGCCATGGTTAGCCCTGCCTTTGTTTGTGCTTGGTGTTTTCGCAAATAACGCGAATCACACCTTTACGTTTGATCACTTTGCACTTGTTACAAATTTTCTTTACTGATGGTCTTACTTTCATAAGCCTACCTGCCGCTCGTATTACTGACCAAATTTCTTTGGTCAAGTTGATAAGTACCTAATATTATTCCGCTTTTTCAAACGTCAAAGAACGAAAGCAGTTTGCGGCTGGTCAACCTAGCAAAACAAGTAACTAAAGTCTAGTACTCTCTGTCAAAAAATAACCTTATTTTAGGTAATTTTTTACAGCAGAAAAAACAACTTCAGCCTCTTGATTTCCGTCGACCTCCACATACTTTTTTTCACTCTTATAAAACGCCCGCAGAGGAAACGTGTTCTCTTCATAGGCTTTCAATCTTGTAGCAATCACGTCCTCTTTGTCGTCATTCCGCTGAATGACTTCCGACCCACAAAAATCACACACACCGAGTGATTTTGGCGGCTTCGTACGGACATGATAGACAGCCCCACAAGACTTACAAACCCTACGTCCTGTCAACCGATCAAGGAGCTCCTCTTTGGGCACCTCAAGGAAGACAGCTTTCCCAATTTCCATATCTCTTTGCGCGAGAATCTTTCCTAATGCTTGCGCTTGAGCCACAGTCCTCGGAAAACCGTCGAGGATAAAAAATTTTTTACCTAACTTAGCCAAGACTTCGTCGACCATCCCAATCACAATTCCGTCGGGAACCAACTCACCCTTGTCCATAAACTTCTGTGCTTCTATTCCAAGCTCCGTCTTATTCTTGATGGCTGCTCGAAACAAATCACCCGTCGAGATCTGAATCATACTCAATCGTTCAACTAAAAGTGCAGACTGAGTACCTTTTCCCGCTCCGGGAGACCCAAATAAAACAATATTCATTAATAGGTAACCCTTCGGCTGCGAATTTTCGCACCCTTAAGAAAACCATCATATTTTTGAGTGATCATATGCGATTGAATCTGCTGTGAAGTATCTAAGGCAACCCCCACTAGAATCAAAAGACTTGTTCCGCCAAAATAGAAGGGCACCTTTGCCATGCTAATTAACAGACCAGGAAGGACACAAATAATACTCAAGTAAATTGCTCCACCAACATTCACTCGATCCAAAACCCGTTGGATAAACTCAGCAGTTGATTTTCCAGCACGAACACCAGGAATGAAACCACCATATTTTTTTAGATTTTCGGCAACTTCATTGGGATTAAAAACGATTTCTGTGTAAAAAAAGCTGAAAAACACAATCAAACCAACAAAAAGAATATTGTAAATGGTTCCGGATGGACTCAAGGATTCTTGCAAAGATTTTAGCCACGGGCTTTGAACAAACTGAGCCATGGTCGCAGGAAACATTAACAATGAACTGGCAAAAATCGGAGGGATAACTCCGGAAAAATTAATTTTAATCGGCAAATGACTGGAAGGAGTTGTCATTGCCTGCATTCCCGCGCCACGTTGCGAATATTGAATTGGAATTCGCCGTTGTCCAACTTCCATAAAAATAACTGCCGCAATAATAAAAACCATAAAAAGAAGAATGAAGAGAACAACAGCTGAAGACAGTTCGCCATTTTTAACCAGCGCCCAAAGACCGCTAGCACCCTTCGGAATACTTGCTGCAATTCCAGTAAAGATAATTAAGCTAGAGCCATTACCAATGCCCCGTTCAGTGATCTGCTCTCCCAACCACATGATAAAGGCTGTGCCTGCGGTCAGCGTAATAATAGTCATAAGTCTAAACGGAACAAATCCAACGTCCGGAGACAGAACAAGAGGCTTTCCATCTGACGCCGTCGAGTGCATCAGCCATGTACTAATGCCAAAACCTTGAATGATAGCTAAAACAATTGTTGCGTAACGCGTGTACTGATTGATCTTGCGGCGTCCATGCTCACCCTCTTTTTTCAAAGCTTCCAAATGAGGAACCGCCGAAGTCAAAAGCTGAAAAATAATAGAAGCTGAGATATAAGGCATGATTCCCAGAGCAAAAACTGAGAATTGAGATAGAGCCCCACCGGTGAAGGTGTTGAACAGTCCCAATATTCCTTTACTTTGATCTTCAAAGAATTTCAAAACCGAGGCGCTGTCTACTCCTGGAGTTGGAACATGCACACCGATTCGATAAACCGCAAGCATTGCAAGCGTAAATCCTATTCGTCTTAGTAGGTCTCTGTTTTTGTTGTTCTCGATGCCGTTTGCCACTACTTGATAACCTCAGTTTTTCCACCAGCGGCTTCAATTGCCGCCTTCGCTTTTTCGCTAAAACGATGAGCTTTTACGGTCAAAGACTTTGTGAGTATTCCGTTACCAAGAATTTTCACAGGAAACTTATGAACAATTCCAGCTTCTTTAAGTGATTCTGGAGTTATATTTCCAGAAAGCTTTTCTAGCTGAGATAGATTTACAACTTCATATTTAGTTTGAAAGGCAACGTTACTGAAGCCGAATTTAGGAAGACGTCGAATCAAAGGTGTCTGTCCACCCTCAAAGCCACGACGAACCTTACCACCGCTTCGAGCCAACTGGCCTTTATGCCCTTTTCCTGATGTTTGACCAAGACCTGATCCTCGGCCTCGGCCTACGCGCTTTGAATAGTGAGTGGCTCCTTTTGCCGGAGCTAGCGTAGCAAGCAAACTCATAATTACCTCAAGACTTTCACTTCAACCAAATGTTGAATCTTTGTGATCTGGCCACGATTTGCAGCGTTATCCGCCATAATGACAGATCCTCTAATTTTTCTTAGCCCGATAGCCTCAATTGTTGCACGTTGAGTTTGAGTGCAACCAATTTTTGACCTAACCAATGTTACTTCAAATGTCTTAGCCATAACCTACCTCTAGTTTGCTTCGATACGACGGAGTTGCTTAAGACCGTCTAATGTTGCTCTTACAACATTGTGTGGATTCCGAGTACCAATACATTTCGTCAGGATATCCCTTACCCCAACAGCCTCAAGTACGGCGCGCACCGCGCCACCAGCAATAACACCAGTTCCGGGAGCCGCTGGCCTCATAATTATAATTGCGGAGCCAAACTTGCCAACAACCTCATGCGGAATAGTGCTTCCTTTGAGATTTACGGACTTAATTCCCTTTTTTGCAGCGCGACCCGCTTTACCAATAGCCTCTGGAACCTCACCCGCTTTGCCAGTTCCAAAACCGACATCACCTGCTTGATTTCCAACAACCACAAGGGCGGCAAAAGAGAACCTGCGTCCACCCTTTACAACCTTAGTAACACGGTTAATGGCTACTACTCTTTCTTCTAATTCCAAACCTGCTTTTTCCACTAAATACTCCCTTAGAAGTTAAGTCCACCCTCACGAGCACCATCAGCCAAGGCCTGAACTCGACCATGGTAAATGAACCCATTGCGATCAAATACGACCAACTTAATACCCTTAACGGCGGAACGCTTTGCAACCTCAGCACCAACTAGTTTTGCAAGTTCTTTTCCACTCTTGTCTGTCTTTATATCAAGAGAAGACGCGGTTACCAAAGTATTGCCAGTCACATCATCAATAACTTGCGCATACACATGTTTTGCACTTCTGAATACGCAAAGACGAGGTCTTTCCGCAGTTCCATTGACCGTCTTACGAATCCGAATCTTTTTTGTAAGACGAGAAACTTTTCTCTCATGCGTATTTTTACCAAATTTTAGCTTCACAGCTCACCTCACCAATTATTTACCAGCAGACTTACCAGCTTTACGTCGGATGTGTTCGCCAGTATAGCGTACACCTTTTCCGAGATAAGGCTCAGGAGGTCTGAAGCTTCGAATTTTTGCAGCAACCTGACCAACCAACTCACGGTTAGCTCCGGTCACTGATATATTTGTTTGTTTATCTACTTTAATTTCAATTCCTTCTGGAATTTCAAAATTAACCGGATGACTGAAACCAAGCGAAAGCTCAAGTTTCCTTCCCGCAACATTGGCACGATATCCGACGCCATGAAGCTCTAATCCCCGATTAAAACCTTGAGTTACTCCAGTGACCGCATTCTGAACCAGCGCACGGTATAACCCATGCAAAGATTTAGACTGCTTAAGGTCATTCACTCTTGTTAATATAACTTTATTTCCCTCAAGTTTTGCTGACACTTCTGGACGCATTTTAATTGTCAAAGAGCTCTTCGCTCCTTTAACAATAACCTCGTTTGCTGGGGTTATGCTGACCTGAATTTTGTCTTCAAAAAATACGGGTGATCTTCCAATACGCGACATATTTCACCTACCAAACCTTACATATCAGCTCGCCGCCCAGATTTTTTTTCTGTGCGTCGTTTCCACTCATCATTCCCTGGCTAGTACTCAAAATAGTGAGTCCCAACCCAGAACGAACTGGAGGAATTTCGTTAGATTTCACATAAACACGACGGCCGGGGCGACTTACTCTTTGAATTGCGGTGATCGCGTGTCCGCCATCCTCCGAATACTTTAAGTAAACGCGCATCACACCTTGCTTGCTATCTTTTGCTACTTTGAAACTTCTAATGAAGCCATTTTGAGCCAAGATTTCAGCAAGACCAGCACGAAGCTTTGAAGCCGGAAGATCTACCTTCTCGTGCTTTGCTGTCCCCGCATTTCGAACTCGAGTTAAAAACTCAGAAACTGTATCCATCCATCACCTCTTACCAGCTGGCTTTTGTAACACCAGGAAGTTGCCCGGTGAGTGCCAATTTTCTGAAAGCCAAACGACAAAGACCAAATTTTCGATAATTCCCACGAGCTCTTCCCGTCAATTCACAGCGAACTGTCGCTTGAACATGAGAAGTTCTACGCGGTAGAGCTTGCAGCTTTTTACGTGCCAACATGCGCTCATCCTCAGAAAGTTTCATATTAACAGCTTTGTTTCGAAGCTCTTCACGATACTTGAAGTACTTCTTTGCAAGAACTCGTTTTTTATTATTTTTGTTAATACTTGCTAAACGTGCCAAATTTCACCTACCCATTACTTTCTGAAAGGCATTCCTAATGCCTCCAATAGAGCTTTTCCTGCAGCATCATCTTTTGCCGATGTACAGATTGTGATATTCATCCCTCTCACTTTTTCAACTCTGTCATAATTGATCTCAGGGAAAACGATTTGTTCCTTAAGACCCATATTGTAATTTCCACGACCATCAAAACCTTTTGGTGGAAGTCCGCGAAAGTCACGGACTCGTGGCAAAGCAAGAGATGTCAACCGATCCAAAAATGCCCACATTCGCTCTCTTCGTAGAGTTACGCGCACACCAATTGGAATTCCAGCCCGAAGCTTGAAATTTGAAATTGCTTTTTTCGCCTTTGTGATCACTGCTTTTTGACCTGTAATAGCGCCAATCTCCTCAACGACTAAGTTCAAAATTTTTGGATTTTGAACTGCCTCGCCAGTACTAACACTAATAATAATCTTTTCAAGCTTTGGAACTTCCATCGCATTTTTCAAACCAAGCGCCTTAACAAGAGCCTGGGTAATTTCATTTTTATAACGAGCCTGCAAGCGATTCATTTTCATTCTCCTACAGAACTTCTGGAGCAAGAGAGACGATTTTGAGGAATTGCTTCCCTCTCAGTTCCCTAGCTACAGGTCCAAAAATACGAGTTCCAATTGGCTCTTTTGAAGCATTAATTAAAACTGCTGAATTATCATCAAAACGAATATAACTACCATCTTGACGACGAAGCTTTTGCTTTGTTCTGACAACAACAGCTTTCGCAACATCGCCTTTTTTTACTTTGGCGTTCGGCATTGCCTCACGAATGGAGACAACAATGATGTCACCGATAGAAGCATACCGACGCTTTGATCCACCAATTACCTTGATGCACATAACTTCTTTTGCACCAGAGTTGTCAGCCACATTGAGCTTTGTCTGCATTTGAATCATACTATACCTCAGGCCTTCGCCGACTCAACGATTTCAACCAAAGCCCAACGCTTGGTCTTACTTAGTGGGCGAGTTTCTTTAATGCGTACAACGTCACCGATTTTAGCAACATTCTCTTCATCATGAGCCTTGAACACAGAAGTTCTTTTCATGTACTTTCCGTACTTAGCATGACGAACAAGTCGGTAAATCAACACACTAATAGTCTTGTTCATTTTGTTAGAGATAACTTCCCCAACAACCTCAACTCGACGACCGCGATCTTCAGTTGTTAATTCTATTTTCTTCATATCACCCTCTACTATCTGACGCTTTTATGAGCTAAGGCCGTATTTAGACGAGCCAGATTTTTTCTCATAAATCTAATTTGAACTGGATTCGATAGTTGGCCCAATTCATTCTTCATTCGAGCTTCAAAAATTTCGCCATTCAATGCGGCTTTTTTCTTAGTCAGCTCTAGTACTGTTAGATCTTTTACATCAACAAACTTCATAAACTACTCCCGAGCCAAAAAGCGGGTTTTAAAAGGAAGCTTATGAGCAGCTCTCAAAAAAGCCTCTTTCGCTTGTTCTTTAGTTACACCATTCATCTCAAACAAAATCCGACCTGGATTTACTCGAGCTACCCAAAACTCTGGATTTCCTTTACCAGAGCCCATTCGGACTTCAGCCGGCTTTTTAGTCACTGGCATCTGAGGATATACACGGCACCAAAGTTTTCCACCACGTTTGATACTACGAGAAATCGCAATACGAGCAGCCTCAAGCTGGCGAGCGGTCATTCGGTACTCTTCAATTGCCTGTAATGCAAAATCACCAAAATCAATATTTGCTCCACGAGACGCAAGGCCGTTCGCACGACCCACGAATTGCTTACGCCACTTAACTCTCTTAGGACTTAACACGGCCAGCCTCCTCAACCTCTCTAGCAGAGAGAATGTCTCCCTTATAGATCCAGACCTTGAGTCCGATAATTCCGTAAGCAGTCAAAGCCTCTGCTGTTCCGTAATCGATGTCGGCGCGCAAAGTGTGAAGAGGAACACTCTTCTCGTTGTACCACTCAGTACGAGCAATTTCAGCACCGTCCAAGCGACCAGAAACCTTAATTTTAATACCTCGTACGCCGCCCTTAATAGCTGCCGCAATTGACTTCTTCATAGCTCGGCGCCAAGAAATACGTTTCTCCAGCTGAAGTGCAATACTTTCAGCAACCAATTGAGCATCAATGTCTGGCTTACGAACTTCTTGAATACTCAAGAATACTTCGTTTGGCGTTTGCTTTTGGACTTCAGCTTTTAAACCATCGATACCGGTACCCTTTTTGCCGATGACAACACCGGGACGGGCTGTATGAATAATAATTTTAATTTTTTTAGCAGCGCGCTCCATCTCAATTTTTGAAACGCCCGCATGCTTCAATTTGTCTTTTAGGTATTTACGTAAACGCAGATCTTCATGAAGATTTTCAAAATACTGATGGCCTTTAGCATACCAGCGAGAATCCCAAGTTCGAATAACACCTAATCTAAGCCCTATCGGGTTAACCTTTTGTCCCACGACTACCTCTCGTCCAAAACGACGTTGATGTGACTTGTACGCTTGCGAACACCATAAGCACGACCCTGAGCACGAGGACGAAATCTTTTCAGAACAGGGCCCTGATCAACAAAGATCGTCTTTACAAAAAGGCGGTCAATATCGATGGTTTTTTTGTATTCAGCATTCGCAACTGCAGACTCAATCAGCTTTCTGATCAACTCAGCAGACTTCTTATTAAGGAATGTTAGCGTTTTAATCGCTTCATTCACATTTTTACCACGGACTAGGTTTGCAACGAGACGAGCTTTTTGCTCACCAACCCGGGCATACTTTAAAATTGCATTTACTTCAGACATAATTCACCTCTAGCTTACTTTTTAGCTGCTGCTGGACCAGCTGCAGGGGCAGCCTTTTTCTCAGCGTGGCCGTTGAAAGTACGAGTGGGAGCAAACTCACCAAATTTATGGCCGATCATGTTCTCAGTTACATAAACCGGAACGAATTTTCGACCATTATGAACAGCAAACGTCAACCCAACTGCTTCTGGAAGTACAGTCGAACGACGAGACCAAGTTTTAATAACCTTTTTATCGCTTTTTTCAATTGCGTTATCGATCTTCTTCATCAAGTGCAGATCGACAAAAGGTCCTTTCTTAACTGAACGTGCCACGTTTCACTCCTACTTTCTTCTCTTAACAATTGAAGAATCAGTGCGTTTATTATGTCGGGTTTTATAACCCTTACAAGGCTGACCCCACGGGGTCACTGGATGA